>NZ_JBIUHC010000006.1:0-143692 GCF_044627735.1 Cupriavidus sp. CuC1
TAAAACGGCAACACCGTACAGCCGCGACAGCAGCTAGAAGCGCCAAAACACGTCCAGCCCATCAACCATCAAAATCGGCCAGCCGCGACAGCAGCTAGAGGCATCAAAACCCCGCCCTAAAGAGACACCCCCGCGTCAGCGGGCTAGTGTCCCGTTCCGCCGATTCGCTCACAAAATCTACTGAGCTTGGCAGGGAGCGAATCAGCGGAGGCAGCATGTTGGCATCTCCCGTTCGTCGATACCAACATCCTACAAAAATATAGATCCGTTAACAACGGAATGGGACACTAGGCGGGCCGGGCAGGGGTCTCGGAAGCGTTCTCCGTGCGCAAGGCCGCCTTGTGGATCTTGCCGGCCGGCGTCAGCGGCAGCGCGTCGCGCAGCACCACCTGGCGCGGCACCTTGTAATCGGCCAGGCGCGTCCCGCAGTACGCGCGGATCTCCTGCTCGGTGACCTGGCACCCGGGCTTGGGCACGATATAGTAGCGGCCGATCTCGCCCAGCACGGGGTCGGGCACGCCGATGCCGGCCACCATCATCACCGCCGGGTGGCGCGCAATCACCCCTTCGATCTCGGCCGGATAGACGTTGAAGCCGCCTTGGATATACATATCCTTCTTGCGCCCCTTCAGGTGGATATAGCCGCGTTCGTCCACATAGCCCAGGTCGCCCGAGTGCAGCCAGCCCTGGGCATCGAAGCCATCCGCCTTCGCCGCGCCACCCACATAGCCCGGGCAAACCCCCGCGCCACGAAAGCACAGCTCGCCGATCTCGCCCGCGGCTGCGCCCTCGCCGGCAAACGAAACCACGCGCACCTCGGCGGTATCGAACACGCGGCCGATCGATTGCATCAGGTCCTGCCGCTGCGCGTCCCAGGGCGTCATGACAATCGCGCCGGAGGATTCCGAGAGGCCATACAGGTTCATTACCGTTGCCTGCGGCATGCGGGCCTGCAGTTGCTCCAGCAAGGCAGCGTCCACGGTGGCGCCGCCCACGATCACGAGCCGCACGGAGGAGAAATCCACCTTGGCCGAGTCCGGATGCATCAGCAGCAGCGTGGCCATGGTCGGCACGCCCGAGAAGATGGTGGGCGGGTGCTGGCGCATCCTGGCGAGCACCAGGTCCGCCTTGAAGACCGGTACGAGCTCGCAGGTGCCGCCGCCCACCAGGAAGTTCAGCACCCCGCAGGTGATGCCGCCCACGTGGTTGAAGGGCAGGGCCAGCTGGATATGGTCGGCCTCGGTCGTGCGCACATGGCGCGCTTGCGCCAGGGCCGCCGCCAGCATGCTGCGATGGGACAGTCCTGCGCCCTTCGGCCGCCCGGTGGTGCCCGAGGTGTAGATCACCATGGCCAGGTCCTGCGGCACGACCTGCGCCTCGGCGGCGTCCAGCACGGCAGGGGCCGGCTCGGTTGCCAGCAGCGTGGAAAGCCGCAAGGATCCGGCGTCCGCGTGGGTCGCTGCATCGATCAGCACCACATGCTGCAAGCGCGGCATGCGCGGAGCCAGCCGGGCCAGCATGGCGGGAAAATCAAAGCCCTCGCACTCCGGCACCGTGAAGACCGCCTTGACCGCGCTGTCGTTGACCATATGCTCGATCTCGTTGTCGCGGTAGCGCACGCTCAGGCCCACCACCGCCACCCCGATGCGGGTCGCGGCAAAGAACAGCTGCAGCCACTCGATCTGGTTCAGGCCGATCACGCCGATGCGCTCGCCACGCTTGATGCCCATGCCGAGCAGCCCGCAGGCAAGCCGCGCGGAGGTGGCCTCCACCTCGGCAAAGCCGTGGGCCTGCTGCTCGCAGAGGTAGGCAGTGCGCTGGCCCCATCGCTGGCTAGCCTGGCGAAGGGCGGCACCAATGGTGGCGGGCGGCGGGTTGGCAATCATGCGGACTCTCCTGGCGTTGGATGCCGCAAACTGGATGCGGCAAAGACCCGGGGCAGGTCAGAGCGGCAAGCGTAGCCAAGTAGCGCGGGGCAAGGCTTGCGGAAAGTGGCTGGGAAGCTGCGTATCTGCGTATTTGCGTATCTGCGTCTCTGCGTATAGCTGCAGCGCCGTCTCGGCGGGCATGGGTTACGCATTACATGGGTAATCGCAGAATACCCATTTAATTTGTATTTGCAATTTACCCATATTCTTTGTAAAGTGAGATTACGCATCTCATGGGTAATCCCGGCTCACCAAGATGAAACCCCTATGAAACAGTTGCTCACCACCGCCAGCCAGCTAGGGCAAGTGCTGCAATCCGCACGGCGCGCCGCCAAGCTGTCCCAGACGGACCTCGCCGCGCGGCTGGACGTCAGCCAAAGCCGTATCTCCCACATGGAGCTCAACCCGGGCAGCATCAGCGCCGGCCAGTTGCTGGCGCTGATCAGCGTCCTCGGCCTGGAACTCGTCGTGCAGGATAAACGCGCGGCCGGCGCCGAAGCCTCGCCGGTGGAGTGGTAGCCATGGGCCGCAGATCGCATGCGCGCGCGTTGTCGGTATGGGCCAATGGCGAGCGGGTAGGAACGTGGCGCGTCCCCACGCGGGGCGACATGGAACTGCAGTACGACCCTGCCTGGCTGGCCTCGCCCGCCGGACGCCCGCTTTCCCTCTCGCTTCCCTTCGGCGTCGATACCTCCCCGCTAAAAGGGGACCGGGTGCGTCATTATTTCGACAACCTGCTGCCCGACAGCGACGCCATCCGCAAGCGCCTCGCCACGCGTTTCAAGGCGGCAACCACGGAACCCTTCGACCTGCTGGAAGCCATCGGCCGCGATTGCGTCGGCGCCGTGCAATTGCTTGGCGAGCACGAGCAACCGGCGGGCTATGACCGCATCGACGGCACGCCGCAATCCGATGCCGATATTGAAAGACTGCTGCGGCAGACGGTCAGCCCCGCCGGCATGGGCGCGCAGGACGACGATGACGACTTCCGCATCTCCCTGGCCGGCGCGCAGGAAAAGACGGCGCTGCTGTGGCAGGAGAACCAGTGGATGAAGCCCCACGGCGCCACGCCCACCACCCACATCCTCAAGCTGCCGCTCGGGCTGGTGGGCAACAAGCGCGCCGACCTCAGCACCTCGGTCGAGAACGAATGGCTCTGCCTGGCCATCCTCGCCGCCTACGGCCTGCCCGTGGCGCATAGCGAGATCAAGACGTTCGCCAGCCAGAAGGTGCTGAGCGTGCAGCGCTTCGACCGGCAGATGCATTCTTCCGGCGGCTGGATCCTGCGCCTGCCGCAGGAGGACTTCTGCCAGGCGCTCGGCGTTGCCCCGCACCTGAAGTACGAAGCGGACGGCGGCCCGGGCATGCGCGACATCGCGCAGATCCTGCGGCAATCCACCCATGCCGACGAAGACCTGGAGACCTTCCTCACCACGCAGATCCTGTTCTGGATGCTGGCGGCGCCCGATGGGCATGCCAAGAATTTCAGCATCCGCCTGCTGCCGGGCGGGCGTTACCGGATGACGCCGCTTTATGACGTGATGTCGATCTGGCCGGTGGTCGGCAACGGCGCAAACCAGTGGTCATGGCACAAGGCCAAGCTGGCCATGGCCGTGACCGGCAAGAACCGGCACTACCTGTTCAAGGACGTGCAACGCCGGCATTTCAATGCGATGGCGCCCAAGTGTTTCCATGGGCCCGATGCGGAGGGCATCATCCAGCGGCTCATCGCGCAAACGCCGGCGGTCATTGCCACGGTCAGCGCCGCCTTGCCGGAAGGCTTCCCGCAAAAGGTGGCGGACAGCATCCTGCAAGGGCTGGATGCGTCCGCCAGGCAGCTGGATCGCATGCCGCCTGGATGAAGGCTGGGTTGGCCGGGACCAACCACTTAGCGCAAGACGAAGTGCACGGCGCGGCCTATGGTCGAGGGATGCCGGCTTGCATGCCGCACGCCATCCCCGACCCGAAAGCCCCACTGACAGGACCCACGATGAGCCTCCTGACCCTGCCGCCCCTTGCCCACTATTTCACCGCCGAGCACGAACAGTTCCGCAGCACGCTGCGCGACTTTGTCGCCCGCGAGATCACCCCCTACGTGAACGACTGGGACGAAGCGGGGACCTTTCCCCGTGCACTCTACCGCCGCGCAGCGGAAGTCGGCCTGCTCGGGCTGGGTTACCCGGAACACTTCGGCGGCACGCCCGGCGACATCTTCTATCACCTGATCCAGGCCGAAGAGTTCGCCCGCTGCGGCTCGGGCGGCGTCAACGCATCGCTGCATTCCCACTCCATCGGCGTGCCGCCCATTGTCGCGGCCGGCAGCCAGGCGCTGCAGGAGCGCGTGCTGCCCGCTGTCATCGCCGGCGACAAGATCGCCGCCCTGGCCATTACCGAGCCGGGCGGCGGCTCCGACGTGGCCAGCCTCAAGACCACCGCCGTGCGCGACGGCGACCACTACATCGTCAACGGCGAGAAGACCTTCATCACCTCCGGCATGCGCGCCGACTTCATCACCACCGCGGTGCGCACCGATCCCGCCAACAAGGGCGCGGGCGGCATCTCGCTGCTGCTGATCGAAGGCAACCCGCCCGGCTTGACCCGCACCGAACTCAGGAAAATGGGCTGGCTCGCCTCCGACACCGCCCACCTGCATTTCGACAACTGCCGCATCCCGGCCGCCAACCTGATCGGCGAGGAGAACCGCGGCTTCCAGATCATCATGCGCAACTTCAACGCCGAGCGGCTGGGGATGAGCGCCAGCGCCTATGGCTACGCCGAAGCCTGTCTGCAGGAGGCACTGGACTGGGCGCGCCAGCGCAGCACCTTTGGCCACCCGCTGGTAGAGCGCCAGGTGATCCGCCACAAGCTGGTCGACATGGCCCTGCGCATCGAAGCCGCCCGCAACCTGGTCTATGACCTAGCTTACCGTGTGCAGCACCAGGCCGGCGACCCCGCGCAACTGGTGGCGCGCACCTGCATGGCCAAGATCCAGGCCACCCAGGCCATGCAGTTCTGCGCCGATCAGGCCGTGCAGATCCTGGGCGGCATGGGCTTCATGCGCGGCACGCTGAGCGAGCGTGTGTACCGCGAGGTCAAGGTCATGATGATCGGCGGCGGGTCGGAGGAGATCATGAAAGACCTGGCCGCGCGGCAGTTGGGGTTTTGAGGGGAGGAGGGGTTTGGCCGGAAGATCGGTTAACGTATTCGAATGTCCGAACCGCTCCAGCGGCCCGTGCGAGGCGCGACGGCGTAGCTGGCGTCGCGGCAGGGCATTTGGCTCGGGATGGGCGTCTGCCTTGATGTCAGGCGGATCCGCCCCGCCGCGCCGCTTTATAATCCGACCAGAGAATCCACCGCTGGCGCTGCCGGCGGGCGCGCGTCCTGGAACCGGCCGAATGCCTTCGTACCCCCTCATCCTCTGTCTCACCTTTGCGGTCGTGGGCAGCCTCACGGTTGCCGTTGCAGCCTGGACAAGGCGGGACGATCCAACTGTCAAGGCTTTCCTGGTTCTCGCCTGCGGAAGCGCCTTGTGGAGCGGCGGCCGCCTGCTGGAGTTGAGCTCCGTCGACCTGGAAACGCGGGTGCTGTGGGCCAAGCTGCAGTATTTCGGCATTGTCGCGGTGCCGATCGGCTGGCTCTGCGCCATGATCCAGCTGAGCCGCCCCAAGTTCGTCATCCCCTGGTCCTTGTTGTCGATGCCCATCGTGATCAACCTGGTGACGCTTGGCCTCGTCTTCACCAACGAGCGGCACCACCTGATATGGACATCGATCACGCTGGTGCCAGGCGGCGCGCCGCCTGGCGCCGTCTTTACCCACGGCCCGGCGTACGCCGCGGCGGCGGCCTATTCCTACCTGCTGTTGCTGATCAGCCTGTACTTCCTGCTGACGGCCCGCGTGCCGAGCAGCAGCCTGACGCGCAGCGGCCGGGCGGTGCTGGCAGGCGGGCTGGCGTTGCCGCTGATGGCCAACATTGCGTACCTGCGGGGATGGACCGGGCCGCTGGGCGGCGACCTCACGCCGGCCACCTTGTCGGTGATGACAGTACTGGTGTGGGTATGCGCGCTGCGTGGGCACCTGGATGATGTGGGCCACTACGCCAGGCTCAGGGTCTTCGATGCCTTGCAAGAGGGCTGCGTGATCGTGAATGCCAACGACATCATCGTCGACTTCAATCGCGCCGCGCGGCGCCTGCTGGTGGATGTGGAGCGGGGCAGCCCGTTTCCGCCGGCCTGGCGGGACGCGATTGCTGCGAGCCGCTCCGGCGCGCCCGGCAGCGGCGGCTCGCACCTGATTTCGGAGGAGCGCGTCGACTACGAGCTCACCGTGGATTCGGTGCGCAACCTGAACCGGCAGCCGGTCGGGATCATTGTGTTCCTGCGCGACGTCACGCGCTTCCGCTCCCGCGAACAAGCGTTGACGGTAGAAAACTCCAGCCTGGCGGTGCGGCTGGGCGAGACCGAGGAAAAGCTCTCGCGCATCGAGGCGGACTTGTACCGCGATGCGCTCACGGGCGCCCTCAACCGGCGCTTCTTCCAGCGCGAGGCCGCCGCCGCGGTAGCCGACGCGTTTGAGCGGGGCATTCCCGTCGGCCTGCTGATCATCGACGTCGACTACTTCAAGCAGTACAACGATCTCCACGGGCATGTGCACGGCGACGAATGCCTGCGCCGCGTGGCCGCCGCCATCGGCGAAGCCATGCGCAACGGCCCGGGCGACTTCTGCGCCCGCGTTGGCGGCGAGGAGTTCGCCATCGTGCTGCCCGCGATCACGCCAGCCGAGACGCGGGAAATCGGCTTGCGCCTGCTCAATGCCGTGCGCTCGCTGGCGCTGCCGCACGGCGGTTGGCCAGAGCACCCGTGCGTCACCATCAGCGTCGGTGCGGCTTGTGAAATCCCGGCGTCGCCGTCGCTGGAGCAATTGCTCGAAAAGGCCGACGCGGCCATGTACGAAGCCAAGCGCAACGGCCGTGATCGTTTCATGATGAGCGACCCGGTAGCGTCGCCCGCGTATCTCGGCTGACTGTCGTTCATTGGCCTCGCGAACACGCGCGGTCGCCTGCAAGCAGAGCCACCGAGGCCCGCCCTCAATTCCACTGTGTGGAAATGCGGGGCTGTATTTGACCGTTTTTGCGCTTAATCTGGGTTCATCGATAAGCGACGGGCAGGGCTTAAAACAGGCGCCTGTCCCGTCAATAAACCCAGACGGAGACGCAAGTGCTTAACGCATTCCCCCTCTTCAACAAGGCGCTGGCCGCATTGGCCGTTTCCCTTGCCGCCATGGGCACGCTGGTGCCATCCGCCAACGCCGCAGCCTTCCCGGAAAAGCCCATTCGCCTGGTCGTGCCCTTCGCCCCGGGCGGTGGCACCGACCTGATCGCCAGGACCATGGGCGTGACGATGTCGCAGGATCTCGGCCAGCCCGTGATCATCGACAACAAGCCGGGCGGCGGCACCATCATCGGTTCCGACACCGTGGCCAAGAGCGCGCCGGATGGCTACACCATGGTGATGGCCACGTTTGCGCACGCGGTCAACCCAAGCCTCCACGCCAAGCTGCCGTACGCCACCGACAAGGCATTTGCGCCGGTGATGCTGGTAGGCCAGTCGCCCAACGTGCTGGTGGTTCGCCCGGACAGCCCATACAAGACGGTGCAGGACCTGATCGCTGCCGCCAAGGCCAGGCCGGGGAAGATCTCGTTTGCATCGCAAGGCCCCGGTACCTCCGCGCACCTCGCCGGTGAGCTGTTCAAGTCACTGGCCAAGATCGACCTCAACCACATTCCTTACCGAGGTGCCGGCCCAGCCATCACCGACCTGCTGGGCGGCCAGGTGGATGTGATGTTCGCCACGGCCTCGGCAGTCGGCTCGCTGCTGGAGAACGGCAAGCTGCGCGCGATCGCGGTGACCACGGCCAAGCGCTCGGCAAGCCCGGGCCTGGCCAAGGTGCCCACCATCGCGGAAAGCGGCGTGCCCGGCTACGTGGCCGAAAGCTGGTACGGGCTCTTCGTGCCGGCCGGCACGCCCGCCCCGGTGATTGCCCGCCTGAACGCCGCCGCCAGGAAAGCGGTGCAGACCGATGCGTTCCGCAAGCGCGCCGAAACGGAGGGCCTGGAAGTCGGCGCGGGGACGCCCGAGGACTTCGGCCGCTATGTGCGCGCCGAGGAGGTTCGCTGGAGCCGGGTGGTCAAGGAAGCCAGGATCACCGCCGAGTAGCCGAATAGCCGAATAGTCGAGCGACCCTTGATTCCGCATCGGCACACAAAACACAAAACACGAGATAGAGAGACCCACCATGAGCACCACTTCATTGATCACGCTCGACATCGACGCCGGGATCGCCACCCTGACGCTGAACCGCCCTGAGAAGCGCAACGCCATCACCGACGACATGCGCACCGAGCTGATCGCCGCCCTGGAGCACGTCACCGAGGACAAGGCCATCCGGGCGCTGGTGCTCACCGGCAACGGCAAGGGCTTCTGCGCGGGCGGCGACGTGGCCGGCATGCAGCGGCGCATGGATGCGCCAGCGGGCGAGGTTGCTTTCAACGGCTGGTCACGCCAGCAACGGGTGCACCATACCGTGGCGCTGCTGCACAACATGCCCAAGCCGACCATTGCCGCGGTCAATGGCGCCGCCGCCGGACTGGGCGCGGATATGGCCATGAGCTGCGATTTTGTGATGGCATCGGACAGCGCCAGTTTTGCCTGGTCGTATATCCACCGTGGCCTGATACCGGACGGCGGCGGCATGTATTTCCTGCCGCGCCGCACCGGGCTGTCCAAGGCCAAGGAGCTGATTTTCAGCGGGCGCAGGGTCGATGCCGCCGAGGCCCTCCAGTTGGGCATCGCGGATCGCGTGAGCGAACCGGATACGCTGTTGGCCAATGCCCGCGCCTGGGCGGCAGAGTTGGGCCAGGGCTCCGCAACTGCCCTGGCGCTGGGCAAATCCATCCTGAACCAGAGCTTCGAGATGCCCGCCGAGCAGGTCTTCGCGCAGGGCAGCCAGGCGCAGGGCATCTGCTACACCAGCAGCGAGCACCGGGCATCCGTGCTGGCATTCCTCGCCAGGACGGATGGAAAGGAAAAGGCCTGACACCATGGACGCAGATAACGCACTCTCCGCCATCGCCCGCCTGGTCAAGCCGCGCAGCGTCGCCATCATCGGCGCTTCCGCCGATGCGGCCAAGACCGCCGGGCGCCCGGTTGCCTACCTGAAAAAGCACGGTTTCGCCGGCGCCATCTACCCCGTCAATCCAAAGGTGGGCGAGATCGATGGCATCCGCTGCTTTGCGGATATCGACTCGTTGCCGGAGGTGCCGGATGTAGGCATCGTCCTGCTCGGTGCGCAGCGCGCCCACCTGGCCGTGCGAGAGCTGGCCGCGCTCGGCACCGGCGCCGCCATCGTGCTGGCCAGCGGCTTCTCGGAGACCGGCGCCGAAGGCGCGCGCCGCCAGTCCGAGCTGATCGAGGCAGCCGGCTCCATGCGCCTGCTGGGCCCCAACACCATCGGCCTGGTCAACCTCACCGACAATATCCCGCTCTCAGCCAGCGGGGCGCTGGAAATGGATCATTTCCCCGCCGGCAATATCGGCGTGGTCTCGCAGAGCGGCGGCATTCTTGGCGCGTTGCTGTCCCGCGCCGCCGCGCGCGGCATCGGGCTCTCCAAGCTGGTTTCCACCAGCAACGAAGTGGACCTCGACCTGGCCGATTTCATCGACTACCTGGCGGAAGATGATGCCACCCGCGTGATCGCGCTGTATGTGGAAAGCGTGCGCCATCCCGACCGATTCCGCGCCGCCGCGCTGAAAGCGGCCAGGGCAGGCAAGCCGGTGGTGGCGTTCAAGATTGGCCGCTCCGAGGCCGGGGCACGCGCCGCGGTATCGCACACGGGCGCGCTGGCCGGCGCGGACCGGATGTATGACGCCCTGTTCAGGCAGGTCGGCGTGATCCGCGCGGAAACCTTCGCGGACCTGCTCGACATGCCCGCAGCACTCGCCACCGGCAGGGTGCTGCGCGGCAACCGGGTTGCCATCCTGACCTCGACCGGCGGCGCCGGCACGCTGGTTTCGGACAGCCTCGGGTTGTCGGGTTTCGAGACACCCCCGCCGGACGAAGCCACCGCGCAACGGCTGCGGGCGCTGCAGAAGGGCGATCATGCGGCGCTGGACCGCAACCCCATCGACGTCACCCTGGCGGGCCTGCAGCCGGACCTGCTGCGCGGCGCGATCCAGGCGCTGCTGGATAGCCCGGGCTATGACGCCGTTGCCGTGATCGTCGGGTCGTCCGGCCTGGCCATGCCGGACCTGATGGCAGGCGCGATCCAGGATTGCCTGCCCACCAGCGACAAGCCGGTGGTGGCCTTCGTCAGCCCGCACGCGCCGCAGGTTGCCAGCCTGCTGACCGCGCGCGGCGTGCCCGCATTCACCGCGCCCGAGAGCTGTACTGCCGCGCTAAGCGCAATGCAGCGTGCCGAGCAATGGCGCGAGGCGCCTGAAGTCCCGGCCCAGCCGGCTGCCAGCATCGCCGCGGCGCTGCCGCGCGGCTCGCTGGATGAGGCCGCGGCAAAGCAGCTCTTCGCGCGCTTTGGCATCCCGTCGGTGCGCGAGCGCATCGTGTTCAATGAGCAAGAAGCCAGCGATGCCGCCATGGACCTTGGCGAGCGCGTGGTGCTGAAAATCCTCAGCGCCGAGATCACGCACAAGAGCGATGTGGGCGGCGTCGCCGTCAATTTGCTGCCGCAAGACGTATCGGCCCGCCTCGCGGCGATGTCTGTCGACGTGCAAGCGCATACAGGCGTGGTACCGCAGCGCTTCCTCGTCCAGGAGATGGTCACCGGCGGCGTGGAGATGATTCTTGGCATGCACCGCGACACCCTTGGCACAGCGATCCTGCTGGGCATGGGCGGCGTGACGGCGGAGCTGTTCAAGGACACCACCATGCGCATGCTGGCGCCGGCCGGCGGGCTGTCGCATGCGCAAGCACTTGGCATGATCCAGGAACTGAAAACCTGGCCGCTGCTGGATGGCTTTCGCGGGCGGCCCAAAGCCGACGTTGCGGCGCTGGCCGATGCCATTGTGGCGTTTTCCAGCATGACGGCCGCGCTGGGCGAGCGGTTGGTGGAGGCGGAGATCAACCCGGTCTTCGTGCTGCCGGCGTCGCAAGGCGTGCGGGCGGCGGATGGCGTGGTTGTGCTGGCGGGCTGACTGCATGGGAGCGGGGCAGGGGATGCGCGCCGGCAGAACTATGCCAAACTCCTCTCCGATGCTTTAATTCCGGCTATCGGAAATAAGCCCCACCCAGGAGCATGACCTTGGATCCCGAACAAGCGTTGTCGCGGGCGCGTGGCAGGGCAAGCAGCACGTCGGCCAACCGCTCGCTGGAGCGCGGCATGGAGATACTCCGGGCGTTTCGTCCGGGCTCGGAAGTGCTGGGCAACGGTGAGCTGGCCGAGCGCACCGGCCTGCCGCGCTCGACCGTCAGCCGGCTCACGCAAAGCTTGGTGGAGGCTGGCTTCCTCCAGTACGACGCCACGCTGCGCGCGTACCGGCTCGGCGCGCCGGTCCTGAGCCTGGCGCACGCCATGCGCACCGGGTCTGCCGTGCTGCAGGCGGCAGCCCCGCTGATGCGCGATCTGGCGCAAAGCCAGCACATCAACGTCGGGCTAGCCATGGCCGACCGCGACGAGATGGTCTACCTGGAATCCATCCGCTATAGCCGCAAGGTTTCGCTGCGCAGCGTAGTGACCGGGCAGCGCGTGCCCATGGAACTCACCTCCCTGGGACGCGCCTACCTGGCCGCTGCCCCCGAGCAGGAAACCAAGGCCTTGCTGGAAGGATTCGGCAAGCGCCTGCGCGCTAACTGGCCCGCGCTTGCGCAAGACATCGAGCAAGCCATCGGGCAGGTGCGCAAGCAAGGGTGGTGCATGGCGAGCTGGCAGCCGGAAGTGGTTGCGCTCTCCACGCCGCTGGTGTTCAAGAGCTACGCCATCCATGTGCTGAACGTCAGCACCGCAACGCAGGCAACACCGGCCAGCGCCGCGCGCATCCTCAAGCCCCATCTGATGAAACTGGCCGCGCAGATCCGCAGCGCAGTGGGCGAAGCGGCCGTCTGACGGGCGGCTCACGCCTTCGGCTTCAGCCTATGCTCGTCGAAGCTCAGGCGCAGGCGCCCGGCGTCGATGCGCAAGCGCAGGCCATGATATTTCGCGAGGTAATGGATGCCGACCATCGCAGCGGCAAAGCCCGCGGCGGCGCCAATACCAAGCGCCCAGCGTGGTCCGAACGTATCGGCAACCCAGCCGACGATCGGCGCGCCAAGCGGCGTGCCACCCAAGGCCAGGGCGAGGAGAATGGCCACCACCCGGCCGCGCATGGCAGGTTCGGTCGATAGCTGCACCAGGCTGTTTGTCGATGTCGTCACGGTCTGTGCCGCCACGCCGACCATGATCAGCGCGATGCCAAACAACCCGTAGCTCGGCATGATCGCAGCCAGCGCGCAGCCCACCCCGAAAACCGTTGCGCCAGCGAGCAGAAGCGAGAAACGCGGCTTCGCCCGCCTTGCCGCCAGCAGGGCGCCGGTGACGGACCCGATCGCCATGATCGAGGTCAGGAAACCGAACTGATCCGCACCGGCATGAAAGACGGTAACGGACATCGTCGAGATGAAAATCGGGAAGTTCAGCCCAAACGTGCCGATCAGGAACAGCATGAGCAGGGCGGCTTTCAGGTCGGGGCGCCGCCAGACATAGCGAAAGCCCTCGGCAAAGCTGCCTCGGGTCCGCACCGCCCGGGTCTTCCGATGCAGCTCGCCAAGGCGCAGCCGGCTCAACGCCCCAAGCACGGCGACAAAGGACGCCGCATTGATCAGGAATACCCATCCGGTGCCCACCACGCTGATCAGCACCCCGGCCACCGCAGGGCCGATCATCCGCGCCGCGTTGAACGACGTGGAATTCAGCGCGACGGCGTTCGACAGATCCGCGTCCCCGACCAGTTCGGCGACAAAAGTCTGGCGCGCTGGCGAATCGAACGCCGTGACGCAGCCGAGCAGGAACGCAAACAGATACACGTGCCACAACTGGACGTGCCCCGAGAGGGTCAAGAGCCCTAGCCCGAGCGCCAGCGTGCCCATGGCCGCCTGCGTGGCAAGCAGGAGCTTGCGCCGGTCGAAATGATCCGCCGCAAAACCGGTCAAGGGCAACAAGAGCATCTGCGGCCCGAACTGCAGCGCCATGACCACGCCCACGGACGTCGCGTTCTTGTGCGTCAGATGCGTGAGCACCAGCCAGTCCTGCGCGGTGCGCTGCATCCAGGTTCCCACATTGGATACGATGGCCCCGCCGGCCCAGAGCCGGTAGTTGAAGCTGTTGAGCGATCGGAAGGTACCTTTCACCGGCCGCCGCCCGTTTCGAGCAGATCGATGATTTCGCGGGTCGTCCCTGTCTCACCCAGCCTCGGGAAGATCCGCGCGATGCTATTCGCATGCGCATCCAGGCTCATGTCGGTCATGGCATCGACGGCGAGGGTCACGTTGAACCCAAGCTCATGCGCCTGGCGCGCGGTCGACTCCACCCCGATGCTGGTCGCAACACCGGCAATCACCACCTGCGTGACACCCAGCTTCCTCAGATGCGCCTCCAGGCCGGTCTTGGTGAATGCTCCCCAGGTCCGCTTTGTCACCGTGTGGTCAGCCGGTTGCTGGTTCAACTCGGGGACCAGATCGGCCCATCCGGCGGGAAGATCGCCAAGCCTGCGTCCCTGTTCGGTACGCCCGGGGGCACCGCCGGCAACGTTGACCAGCACAACTGGCAGGCCGTGGCCGCGGAACGCGGCAGAGAGCGCCGCAGAGTGCTTAACGACTTCGTCGACCGGGTGCGCGACGGGAAGCGAGACGATGCCCTGTTGCAGATCGATGACAACGAGAGCGGTTTTCGGATCAAGACCGGTGACTGGCATGATGTCTTTGCTCGGTGGATAGGGACTGCGACAAGCCCGGAGTGGGGCGCTGGGAGGGATTTTGAAAGGGCCCCGTCACGAGTCGACCAGCCGCTTAAGCAGCGCGATCCCGGCCGCCAGCTCCTCTTGCTCCGTCGCCGCGAGTTTTGTCCGGATGGCACGGAACAGCCAGTCTTCCCGCGCTGCCCGGGTAGCCAGGATCATCTGCCTGGCGTCAGCCGTGAGCGACAAGATGGTCTGCCGCCCGTCGGCCGGATCCGGCGCGCCGCTCACGAGCCGGGCCGCTTCCAGGACGGCAACCGTGGCGCCCATGGACTGCGACCGCACCCCCTCGGCCCGCGCCAAGGTCGTCACCGTGGCCGGACCGTCGCGCTCCAGGCGGCCAAGAACCGACATCTGGGACCAGGTGAGATCGCCCGGATGCACCTCTTCACGCAGGCGGCGCTTCAGTTGGCCGAGCACGATACGAAGCTCTGTTGCCAGCCCGGATGCGCGGGCTGTCTCCGGATCATCTTGTTTGCGATTGGAATTCATCTCGCCAATGTAGTCGATACGAAGGAAAACTACAAAGCCTTCCTTCCTATCTTGCTCAGGCGGAGTGCAGTTGGCGGTGGGCGCTCATAGAGATCCGCAACAGCAGGCATCAACAAAGCGCACTGACCGCACGACTGGCGAGCGTCACGAGGCGGGTCTAAATTCGTCTGCCCCTGCCATGACGGTTTTCCATTGCTGACCGGGCTCGGTCTCGTCTGGAACTGCCAGCACCATTTGCCAGAGCGTCAGGATCCGCACCTGCTGGTTGTCGAGGATGCCATGCCCGACCCAGGCCGTGATGGACTCTCCCCAATTCACCGTGAAGCAGATCAGGTCGCCGGCCACGGTTCCCGATAGCAACATCTCCGGCGTTGGTGCACCGATCTCGCTCACCGAGCTGGTGTAAGTGCCGGTGACCGTAGCATCGGCATTGACCTCGATCTGCATGCTGGATCCCAGCTCGTTGACCCAACGGCCATTGAAATCAACGCGCGTGCTGGGCGTCACGGTCTTGGTCGCGAAAAAAGTCTGTTCGGCATTTTTCATGGAGGCACCTCTCGAATCCAGGGTCCATCCCGTCAGTCAGTTTCGCTGCGATGCCTGGCCGATCGACCCTCTGACGCGAAGCAGTGCAGCGTTGGTGTCACATCAAATCCCGCCAGGACCGCCGCAACGCGTTGCCGCCCAGTGTGGCCAGCGTGGATGATGACGCCTAACGGTACACCAGCACGGGAATCTTGCTGTGGGTCAGCACCTTCTGCGTTTCGCTGCCGATCAGCACTCCCTGCACGCCGCGCCTTCCATGGGATGCCATCACGATCAGGTCACAGCCCCTGTCTTCGGCAGTCTTGATGATGGCTTCATACGGGTGATCATCGACCAGAAAGGCCGTGTCGCATGTCACACCGGCGGCGGCTGCCTCTAGCGCGATCCCTTCCAGATACTTCGTCGCCGAATCCGAAATCTCCTCGGCGAACAACTCCCTGGTGTCCGTCAGCATTTCGGTGTGATAAGCGAGAACGTGGTACTTCGGACCGACTCGCAGCGCCGTGACCCGGGCTTTCATTTCCTGCGCCAACGCGAGTGCCTTGTGGAAGGCGGCGTCCGACAAGGGGGAACCGTCGACCGCCAGCAGAAGATGCGTAAACATGCTGCTCTCCTTGTCTGCTCAGTGCGAGGACCCTGGAGCCGGTTACCGTTTCGCGCCAGTCGGCGTGAGATGGCAAGGCGACAATCGGAAGCGCAAGGCCCACCGCTTGCTTCCAGACGCCCATCGCCTGAATTGAGTATAGGTGCCGAAGGCCTCACGTCAATTGACGAAGAGTCAAATCCTCCCTCACGCAATGAGACGGCTGGCGTGGAGGTTCCACATGCTTGCAGGGCGCCTTATTCTGCGCCACAGTTGTCCTACCGGATCAAGCTGGAGCCTATGATGAGAAACCGGCTCGCCACAGAAAACTCGCCTTACCTACGGCAACACGCGGAAAATCCAGTCGACTGGTATCCCTGGAGCGAAGCGGCCTTTTGCCGCGCGCGCGACGACGATAAACCGGTTCTGCTTTCGGTCGGCTACGCCGCGTGCCATTGGTGCCACGTCATGGCGCACGAATCGTTCGAGAATCCCCGCATTGCCGGCCTGATGAACGAGCATTTCATCAGCATCAAAGTGGATCGGCAGGAGCGTCCCGACATCGACGACATCTACCAGAAAGTGCCCCTGATGATGGGGCAGGGTGGCGGCTGGCCGCTCACGGTGTTCCTGACGCCGCAAGGAGAACCGTTCTTCGGTGGCACCTACTTCCCGCCGGATGACCGCTACGGCCGCCCCGGGTTCGTGCGCGTGCTGCTGAGCCTGAGCGAAGCGTGGACGCATCGCCGCGCAGAGCTGCGCGACATGATCGAACAGTTTCGGCTCGGGTTCCGGCAGCTCGACCTGGCGGACCTGGGCCGGGAAGCCGCCGAAGTCGAGGACGTGCCCGCGCAGACAGCCCGCGCCCTGGCACGAGACACCGACCCGATCCATGGCGGCTTGGGCGGCGCGCCCAAATTTCCCAACGCGAGCGGCTACGACCTCGTGCTGCGCATCTGTCAACGAACCGGTGAACCCGCGCTGCTTGAAGCGCTGCAGCGCACGCTCGACTGCATGGCGGCCGGCGGCATCCATGACCAGCTTGGCGGTGGCTTTGCCCGCTATAGCGTCGACGAACGTTGGGCCGTGCCCCACTTCGAAAAGATGCTCTACGACAACGGCCAGCTCGTCACGCTCTATGCGGACGCCTATCGCCTGACCGGCAAGCCGGCCTGGCGCCATGTCTTCGAGGAAGCCATCGCGTACATTCTGCGGGATATGACGCACCCCGACGGTAGCTTTTATGCTGGCGAAGATGCCGACAGCGAAGGCGAGGAAGGCCGGTTTTATGTCTGGACACCGGCCGAGGTGAGGGCTGTCCTGGGTGAATCCGAGGGTGCCCTGGCATGCCGGGCCTACGGCGTGACCGACGGCGGGAACTTCGCGCACGGTACATCGGTGCTCAACCGCGCGCTCACGCTGGACGCATTGAACGAGGCGCGCCTCGAAGACTGGCGCGGGCGGCTGTTTGCAGCGCGCGCGCGACGCGCTCGCCCGGGCCGTGACGACAACATTATCACCGGCTGGAACGGCCTCATGATCCAGGGACTCTGTGCCGCTTACCAGGCAACGGGCATCCCCGCGCACCTCGCCGCGGCGAGGCGTGCCGCCAGCGCTATCCAGGACCAACTCACCATGCCTGACGGCGGCGTGTACCGGGCCTGGAAGGACGGGGCAGCCAAGGTGCCCGGGTTCCTCGAAGACTATGCCTTCCTGGCCAACGCTCTGATCGACCTCTACGAGTCCTGCTTCGACAAGCGCTACCTGGATCGCGCAATCGAACTCGTGGCGCTCATCCTCGACAAATTCCGCGACGACGGCCTGTATTTCACGCCCCGCGATGGCGAGCCATTGGTGCATAGGCCCCGCGCGCCGTACGACAGCGCCTGGCCGTCGGGTATCTCAACCAGCGTGTTCGCCTTCCTGCGCTTGCATGCGCTCACCGGCCGCGATCTCTACCGCGACGTCGCCGAGCACGAGTTCCAGAGATACCGGGCCGCCACCACCGCCGCCCCGGCCGGCTTCGCGCACCTCCTGGCCGCCCGGGATTTCGCGCAGCGAGGCCCATTCGAGATCATTCTTGCTGGCGATAAGGCTGCTGCCGCCCGGCTCGTGGAAAGCGTTCACCGCGCATACCTCCCGGCACGTGTGCTGGCATTTGCCGAGGACGTCCCGATCGGACACGGGCGGCATCCGGTCAGGGGCCGGCCGGCAGCCTACGTGTGCCGGCATCGCACCTGCGCGACACCGGTGACCAGTGGCAAGGCGCTCCTTGAACGCTGCGCGGCCTGGGGCGGGACACCCGTGGCTTCAACACGGCTTGCAGGCGCCAGCTTCCGGAAATAGGATCACTGCAGGGCAAGCAAAGAGGCCATTGTGAAGCCAAGGACGCTTTTCGTGCGCATCTTGATTCCAGCGATCGCGTGGGCGGCGGTGTCTGCAGGCGTGCGCGCCGCCGACGATTTTGCGCCGCTGCGGACCAGGATGGTCAAGGAAGTCGCAGCACTGACGGTTGATACCAGCATCGAAACTGGCAGGCATGCCTTTGATGCCCGTGTGATGGCGGCGATGGAGAAGGTGCCGCGCCACAAGTTTGTTCCGCCCGAGCAGGAGCACAACGCATACGAGAACCGGCCGCTGCCCATTGGCTATGGCCAGACCATCTCGCAGCCTTACATCGTTGCCCTGATGACCGACCTGATGATGGTCAAGCCCACGGATGTCGTGCTCGAAGTCGGCACCGGATCCGGTTACCAGGCAGCGATCCTCGCAGAGTTGGCGCGAGCGGTATATACGATTGAAATCATTGAACCGTTGGGGGCCCAGGCGCAGGAGCGCTTGAAACGTCTCGCATACACCCGGGTGGAAACCAAGGTGGGCGATGGCTACTACGGGTGGGAGGCCCACGCCCCCTATGACGCCATCATCGTCACCGCGGCGGCAAGCCATGTTCCTCCCCCACTCATCCGGCAACTGAGACCTGGCGGCAGGATGGTGATCCCGGTGGGCGCGCAGTTCCTGACCCAGTACTTGCTACTGATCGAAAAAGCGGGGGACGGAACGATTTCCACCAAACAGATCTTGCCCGTCAGGTTCGTGCCGTTGACCGAAGGACGCTGATGCAAGGATGACGGGTGAACCGTGAAGGGGGAAGCGGGCATCCAGCGCATCTGCCTTGGCATTCGTCAAACGCGTCACACCATCATGCCAGCTCCGCCGCTCTTCGCCCTTTCCCTGCTCTCCGCCGCCGCGCTCGGCTACGAAATCCTGCTGATGCGCCTTCTCTCCATCATTCAATGGCACCACTTCGCCTACATGATGATCAGTGTCGCCCTGCTGGGCTACGGCGCGGCCGGTGCAATCGTGGTCCTGGCGCAGCGCGCGATGGCACCCAGGTTCGCGGCGGTGTTCGTTACCGGCGCCATGCTGTTTGGCGTTGCCGCGATCGCCTGTTTCGCGCTGGCCCAGCGCGTCGCATTCAATCCCTTGGAAATTCTGTGGAATCCGCGGCAGACGTTGCGCTTGTTCTTGATTTATCTGCTCCTGTTCGTCCCTTTCTTTTGCGCCGCGACTTGTGTCTGTCTCACCTTCACCCGGTTCCATCATCAGGTCCACCGCATTTACAGTTTTGACGTCGTGGGCGCCGGGGTAGGCAGCGTCGCCATCATCCTTGCGCTCTTTGTCCTGACTCCAGTGGATGCGCTCCGGCTTGTCGGTGGCGCGGGTCTGGCGGCAGCCGCACTGGCAAGCATCGAGTGCAGTTGGCATCGACACTGGATGCCGGTGCTGCTGCTGGGAGCGGCGGCCAGTGTGCCGGCCGGCCTGCCAAACGATTGGATCGCGCTGCGGCCCTCCGAGTACAAGGAATTGAGTCAGACGCTACGCATCAAGGACGCACGGGTGGTCGCTGAAAGCTCGAGCCCGTTGGGTCTCGTCACCGTGGTGGAAAGCCCTTCGATTCCTTTCCGGCACGCCCCCGGGCTGAGCCTCAACGCGACGTTGGAACCACCGCCACAGCTGGGCGTGTTTACCGATGGCGAGGGGCTCTCCGCGCTCAACCGCTATGACGGACAGCACGAGCCGCTCGGCTATCTGGATTACCTTACCTCCGCGCTTCCCTACCACCTGCTGGAACGCCCTCGCGTCCTGGTGCTTGGCAGCGGCGCCGGGGCCGATGTGTTGCAGGCGATTTACCACCAGGCGAGCGCCATCGACGCGGTAGAGTTGAATCCACAGGTGATCGGCCTGGTGCAGGGCCGGTTTGCCGATTTTTCCGGCAAGCCCTACAGCGCGCCCAACGTCCGCGTCTTTGTCGGCGAGGCGCGCGGCTTCATCGCTGGCCGCGGCGAGCGCTACGACCTGATCCAGGTAGCGCTGCTGGATTCGTTCGGCGCCTCGTCGGCCGGCCTTTACGCGCTTTCCGAGAGCTATCTGTACACGGTGGAAGCGTTCCAGGACTACCTCCGCCATCTCAAGCCGGGTGGCCTGCTGGCGATCACGCGCTGGGTCACGCTGCCGCCGCGCGATATCCCCAAATTGTTTGCGACCGCAATGATGGCGATGGAACGCACCGGCGTGCCGCAGCCGTCCCGCCGGCTCGCGCTGATCCGCGGCTGGAAGACCGCGACGCTGGTGGTCAAGAACGGGGAGATCAGCGCTGCGGACATCGCCGCGTTGCGCGAATTCTGCCGTGCCCGTTCGTTCGACCTCGAGTACTACGCCGGAATGCAGGCTGCGGAGGCAAACCGCTACAACGTGCTCGAGAAGCCGTATTTCTTCGACACCGCGCAAGCCTTGCAGGCCACCGATCGCGACAGGTTCTGGGCGCGCTACAAGTTTGATATTCGGCCCGCCACCGACGATAAGCCATACTTCTTTCACTTCTTCAAATGGCGTTCGCTGCCCGAGCTCCTTGCCTTGAAGGAGCAGGGCGGATTGCCATTGCTGGAGTGGGGCTACCCGGTACTGATCGCGACCCTGCTTCAGGGCGCGCTCGCGACCCTGTTATTGATCATCCTTCCGCTCTGGATGATAAGACGCCGCCGTGGCTTGGCTCCCGACGCGTTACCGTCAACGGCATCCCATGTTGGAGGTGGCACTGAAGCAGGGGCCCTGTCAGGCCGGCGAGTCGCCCTCTACTTCCTCGCGGTTGGCGCCGCCTTCATGTTCGTCGAGATCGCGTTTATTCAGAAGTTCATCCTGTTCTTGAGCCACCCGCTCTATGCGGTGGCAGTGGTGTTATGCGCGTTCCTGTCGTTTGCCGGACTGGGAAGCCGATATGCACAGCGCCTGCAAGCGGGCGGCCCGCCTTCACGCAGCCCAGCGCCCGGGGCGCGCTGGAGGAAAGGCCGCTGGTACCCGGTAGGGTGGATTGTTTTCGCGATCTGTCTTATCTCTCTGCTCTACCTGGCCATCCTCTCACCCCTGTTCCGGCTGCTGATATCCCTCCCGGACCCGGCCAAGATCGCAATCTCCGCACTGCTGGTCGCGCCGCTCGCCTTCGTGATGGGAATGCCATTTCCGCTGGGACTCGGGCGCGTTGCCTCCCGCATGGAATCGCTCGTACCTTGGGCGTGGGGCATCAACGCCTGTGCTTCGGTGGTGGCTGCGGTGCTGGCCACCCTGTTGGCAATCCATCTTGGCTTTACCGCCGTGGTGCTTATCGCGCTTTTGCTATATCTCGCGGCGGCATTCAATTGTCCATAGACTCTGGGCATCCCGGTCGGAATGCGATTCGCCTCGCGGATGGCCGTGCCCCACCGCTTCGCCTTGTTCGATGGTGGCAAGTTGACGTGAGGACTTCCGCACCTATACTCCATTCAGACAACGGGCGTGGAGGCGATCGATGGGACCTTGGCGCTTCCGATTGTCCCTGTCACTTCGCGGCAGTTGCAGATGAAGCGCGAAACGCCTGGTGGCTCGCACCTGCAGCAATCGCGCGCGGCCCTGACGCTGGCTGCGCTGGGTATCGTCTACGGTGACATCGGCACCAGCCCCCTTTATGCCGTCAAGGAAACCTTCAATCCCGCCCATGGGATCCCGCTCGCACCCGAAAACATACTTGGCGGCATCTCGGCGATCCTTTGGTCGTTGATGGTGGTCGTTTCGCTCAAGTACGTGATACTCATCATGCGAGCGAACAATCGGGGAGAGGGCGGCATCATGGCGCTGCTCGCGCTGGCTTCATCGTCCGTGAAAAGGTTGGGGCGCCCGCTTACGCCGATCCTGCTGGTGGGCCTGTTCGGCGCGGCGCTCTTCTATGGTGATGCGGTGCTGACGCCTGCCATCTCGGTACTCTCGGCGATCGAGGGGCTCGAGGTGGGCACTACCGCTCTCAAGCCTTACGTCCTGCCCGTATCCGTAGGGGTGTTGATCGCACTGTTCCTGTTCCAGCGCCACGGCACCGCGACCATAGGCGCGCTGTTCGGGCCGGTCATGGTGCTGTGGTTCCTCGCGCTGGCCGCGGCGGGTATTTACGGCATCGTCCGGCATCCTGCTATCCTGGGCGCGCTCAACCCCCTGCACGCGTTCGGTTTCGTGACGAAGCATGGATTCGCCTCGTTTGCCGTGCTGGGTGCCGTGCTGCTCGCGTTCACGGGCGCCGAAGCGCTTTATGCCGACATGGGACATTTCGGCAGTGGTCCGATTCGGCTGGCATGGTTCGGGCTCGTGTTCCCGGCACTGGCGCTCAACTACCTGGGGCAGGGTGCATTGCTTGTAGTCAATGCCAAGGCCATCGAAAACCCCTTCTACCTGCTGTATCCAGCCTGGGCGCTATATCTGATGGTTGCCCTCGCGGCCGCGGCGACGGTGATTGCCTCGCAGGCCACGATATCGGGCGCCTACTCGCTTACCAAGCAGGGTATCCAGCTGGGTTTCCTGCCGCGCATGAACGTGGTCCAGACCTCGGCAAAGGCGATCGGCCAGATCTACCTGCCGGGCGTCAACGGGGTGCTGCTCCTGACGGTCCTGGCTGCCGTGCTTGGTTTCGGCTCCTCCTCGAGACTCGCTTCCGCATATGGCGTCGCGGTGACCGGGACCATGCTGACGACAACCCTCCTCACATTTTTTGTGATCCGCCACGGCTGGGGCTACAACCTGCTGCTAAGTGTGTTCGCAACCGGATTCTTCCTCGCGGTGGACGCGGCGTTTCTTTCCTCGAGCCTGTTGAAGGTCGCCGAGGGCGGATGGTTCCCGCTAATGGTTGGCGCCGGGATGTTTATCGTGATGCAGACATGGCTTCGCGGCAGGCAAGTCCTGCTTGAGCAGCTTCGGCGTTCCGATGTCCAGCTCAAACTGTTCCTCGATTCGCTATTTCGCGAGCCGCCACCGCGAGTGCGCGGCACGGCGGTATTCCTAACCGCGACGCCCGAGGTGGTGCCGCACGCGTTGATGCATAACCTCGACCACAACAGGGTGCTGCACGCGCGCGTCCTGTTCCTCTCCGTGACGATGAAGGAGGTGCCATGGGTGCCGATCAGCGAGCGCATCACCGTCGAGTCGCTCGGACACGACTGCTATCGGGTAGCGCTGCGCTTTGGCTTCATGAACCGGCCTGACGTCCCCCAAGCCCTCACCGGGTTGCCCTGGATATCGAGCCTCGGGTTCGACATGATGGAGACCTCGTTCTTTCTGAGCCGTGAGACCATCATTGCGGTGGCCGACATCCCCAGTGGGATGGCATTTTGGCGCAAACGCCTGTTTGCAACGATGAGCAGGAACGCCGGCAGCCCGGCCGAGTACTTCACCATTCCGCCGAATCGCGTGATTGAGATTGGTACACAGATCCGAATCTAGGAACGCTGTCCGAAGGCACTGCGTCAATCCCGGCCAGCCTCGCGCAGCCCGGGCCTGCTGGCCCGCTCCGGCTTGCGACCCTCAGAATCACTGCGTGGAAAGCAGGTCAGACCGGGGAGTCATCCAACAGCTGATGGCTCTATGGCCCCCTCGCAATTGGACGCCAGTGCATTGGCAAGCGACTTCACTCGAGCTGAATCTCGCCGTCGAACTGGACCTTGACCTGCAAGGCGGCCAGTTCCAGCGTGACCATGACCGGGAAGCGTTCGGTTCCGGTGATGGTGCCGGCGGCGATCGCCCTGGACACCGCCTGCTCGATTTCCCGCTGCGAGCTCACGCCGACGACTTTGAGGAACTTGCGGATGCTGAGGTTGAAGGCTTCTTCGTTCATCGCGCTCTCCTCGCGGCTACCACAAGGAAAGACTAGGCGCTGGGCTGCGTTTTTGCTGCCAAAAGAATCAATTTGCGCCTTGTAAGGCATTTGCGCGGCACCTTAGACTTCCACCTCCACCACCCGAGCCTTCAACCGCGGCGCGGCGAAATCAAGAAAAGCGCGCAACTTCAGCGGCAGGATTCCCTGTCCGGTGTGAACAAGGCTGATCGGCCACGGCGCCGGCTCAAACGGTGCGAGCACGATCTTGAGTGCACCGGCACGCAACGCGCTCGCCATCTGATAGGACACCACGCGAGTGATCCCAACACCGGCCACCGCCGCATCGATTGCGGCTTCGGCAGTGCTGACGGCAAGCCGCGAACGAACGCGCACCGCGATCTCCGACTTGCCCGACATGAAGCTCCAAACCTGCCTGGATGTCATCTGTTCGAACGTAATGCATGCATGCGCGGCGAGCTCAAGGGGGCTCGTCGGCGTGCCGTGTTCAGCGAAGTAGGCCGGGCTTGCGCACACCACCCGACGCACTGTGCCAATCCGTGTGGCGATGAAACTGCTGTCGGGCAGTTCGGCAATCCGCAATGCGACGTCGACGTGCTCTTCAAGAAGAGGCACCACGTGGTCGGTCAGCACCATCCGCACATCGATGTCCGGATAAGTTTTGAGGAAATCCGCGACCACGGGCAAGACGTGCAGGCGTCCGAAGACGATGGGTGCAGTGATGACAAGCTCGCCTTTGGGCGCCGCGTATTCCCCCGACGCCGCACGCTCCGCTTCTCCCACTTCCTCGAGAATGCGCCGGCATGCGGCGACATACGATTGCCCAGCTTCGGTGAGAGAAAGCTGTCGGGTGGAGCGATGCAGGAGTCGGGTTTTCAGGTGCGACTCCAGGTCTCCAACCTTGCGACTCACCGTTGCGAGCGGGATCTTGAGTTGACGCGCCGCAGCAGAAAAACTTCCTGCTTCGACCACAGCCACCAGGATCGACATGGATTCGAAACGATCAGCCACGTTCTCATTTTTTGGGAGGATGATTCCCAATAATGCCGGATTATCTTTACGAGTGGAAGGGGATAAGATCCGCAGCGTCTCCCCGGCAACCGAGGGCGGCGAACGATTTGAGGCTTCTCGACTGGCTGCTTTGGGCCGCCACGCCTCGGGTCCCCAAAAATCTGGAGAATGTGCTGTGTCAACGATTTCGAGTCCCAATCCGCAGTCTTCGCGAAAAACCGCTTCCATCAGAAATCTGCCCGTCAACCTGTTTGCATCGGTAATGGGTATTGCTGGACTTTCTATCGCATGGCGCCAGGCCAGCCAGGAATTTGGGGTAAGTCCGCTGATGTCCGAAGCAGCCGGTATCCTCGCCTTGATCGTATTCCTCGTGCTGAGCGCGGGATATCTCGTCAAGATGGTCAAACATCCTGACGCGGTCGTCGGCGAGTACCGACATCCCGTCGCCGGCAATTTTTTCGGCACGATCACGATCGCTATCCTGCTGCTCTCCTCGGTCGTTGCCCAACTGAGCCAGACACTCGCCGAAGTCATGTGGACAGTAGGCGCGATTTCAACGATCGCGCTCTGTTTCGCGATTGCGAGCCGGCTGCTGCAGGGAAAGATTGACGCTGCGCATGCAGTTCCCGCCTGGTTCATCCCGGGTGTGGCCACGTTGGATATCGCCGTTGCCGGCGGGACCATGCCAATGCCGTGGGCCCATGAAGTCAACCTGTTCGCAATGGCCGTTGGAACGATGATTGCCCTCTTGTTCTTTACGATGATCATGTCGCGAATGATTCACCACGAGCCTCTGCCCGCCGGCATGGTCCCTTCGCTGTTGATCCTGATGGCACCGTTCGAAGTTGGCTTTCTCGCCTACACCAACATGACGCAGCACGTCGACACCTTCTCCGGGTTGCTGTTCTACTTCGGTCTTTTCATATTCCTCACACTGGCGCCCAAGGTTTTCCGTAGGGGGATTCCGTTCGCTACCGGTTGGTGGTCGATCAGCTTTCCGATGGCAGCGCTGGCGAGTGCCTCGCTGAAATACTCGATGTTCGCCCAGGCCTGGCCCGTGAAGGTGATTGCAATCATCCTGCTCGCCATGCTAAGCATCGCGATTGTGGTTCTCTTTGTCAGAACGCTGCACATTCTCCTTAACGGTAAGCTGCTCGCCGGTTGAAACGGCACACAGATGGCTACCTGTGCGCCTGCGTCCGTTGCGCTGGCGTTTTGGGCGCGGAGATGGTTTGGCTCGCAGTTGACGAAATTCCCATGCAGGTCTGTGGTACTTCGTCCTCCACATAATGAAGCGGGCGTTGCCACGCTCGACATTTCGCGTCGCGGCTGGGTATGGGAATGGCGACCGATATGACCGAAGTTCAGGACCCGTGCATGTTTTCTGACCCGACTGGCGGCGCGCCGTCTCCACGACTCCCGGACGTAATATCAGAAGGTTTGGCAGTCGTTTTTTGTGGAATAAATCCCGGCATGAGAGCGGTGGCAACGAACCACCATTTCGAAGGAAATGGCAACCGTTTCTGGCGAGTCTTACAGTTGGCCGGTTTCACGCCAGAGCTAATGCGTCCTGAAAACGACCGGGACCTGCTCGACTATCGATGTGGATTGACAACAGCTGTTGGCCGACCTACGGCGCGGGCCGATCAGCTTTCGCCGCATGAATTCCTTGAGTCGGCTTCGCCATTACTGAAGAAAATCGAACTTCATCGCCCCACATATATCGCCTTCCTGGGAAAGACGGCATACGCAGCCATTTCGGGTCAGCGGCACGTCTTATGGGGACGTCAGAACGCCGTGTTCGGTGGGGCAAAAGTATGGATCCTTCCAAATCCGAGCGGTTTGAACCGCTCGTTCAGCCTCGATGACCTCGTTGGGGCTTATAGAGAGTTGTACCTTGCGATAGATTGACGCTCGCATCTTCTGGAGAGCGGGTGCGCGTGTTGTCCAGGACGAGTTGGGCGGGGTGCGTTGACATCGATGTGACCTGCGCGGTGAACGTAGATCCCGATCTGTAGAGGCCTGCCAGAAGTCAACGCAGCGCTGCTGCACATCCACATCGCACCGGATGCCTCGTCGGCGCCTGCTACAAGCCAACGCCCGAGTGGGTCGAGGCCTATTTCTCCCTGCTTACACACCTTGGAAGGAAATAGCGCTTGAGGAGCGCTTCAAGGCCGCCATCAGCGTAGTGCCGTACTGCGGTCGGCATTTTCTGCCACCGCCCGCGCCGTGCTCATTCGCGCGCGCGCGGTCTGGTGAATCATCTCGCGAAAGCCGCCGAGCAAAGGATCCTCGATGGCCATGCGGTTAAAGGCGAGCATCACCGGGTTCGCCGGAAGTGGCCGCCGTAGCTTGACGATGCGCAGCAGTCCGAATGCCACATGGCTGCGGGCGACGGATTCCGGTGCGATCGAGACCAGGCTGGTGCCTGCGACCAGGGCCAGGTTGGATTCGAAGGAGCGTGTCTCGATCACCGGCCGGATCCTGGGCAGGCCATGCTCGTTCCAGAACGTTTCGAAGGTCACGCGCGAGCTGGTCTCGGCGTCGGGTAGCGCCCAACCCTGGCCCAGCAGGCGGGACAGGTGAATGGGGCCTGCCGGGATGGTAGGGTGACCGGCCGCGCAGACGATCACCGTGCGCTCCTCATACAGACGCTCCACTACAAGGTCGTCGCCGTCGTCGCGCGTGGTGCTGCGCAGGATGGCGAAATCCAGGCTCCCGGTGGCGATCTGGTCGAACAGCATCTTTGAACTGCCTTCGGCCACGCGGAACTGGTAGGGCGTGTCGGCGGCCTGTGCCGACGTATCGGTCGGCACTGCCGGATAGAGCCGGGCGAGCAGGCCGGGCATCAAGGTGTGCATGGCACGCGGAATGCACCCGAGTTGGATCGGCCGGCGCTGCGGATCGGCGATGGCGTCGTTCAGCCGCTCGATCGCGCGCAGGACGAATCGCGCCTGGGACAGCACCGCCTTGCCTTGCGCGGTGGGCATGCTGCCGTGACTGGAGCGTTCGAACAGGCGGGCGCCCAGCAGGTTCTCCGCCTCGGCAAGCAGACGTGACAGAACGGGCTGCGGCACGCCGAGCTCGCGTGCTGCGCGATGCACGGAGTGGTTATCGCCCACGGCGACGAGGGCTTCGATATGGCGCCGCTGCAGCGGCTTGTTCGGCAGAGATGGCATGGCACGGGGAGGGGATACGAAATCAGCATAACTGGATGCGTAATCTATATCATTTACGCTATCGGGGGCGAGGTCTATATTGGGGCCATTCCAATTCACCATGGATAGACAGCCACCATGACACGCATCTCCGTGACGCCGCTCCAATCCAGTCTCGGCGCTGAAGTTAGCGGTATCGATCTGCGCCAGCCGGTCGATGACGAAGTCCTGGCTGCGCTTCGCGAAGCCTGGGCCCGGCACCTCGTGCTGCGTTTTCGCGGTCAGGCACTGTCGGATCCGGAACTGCTGGCTTTCAGCCGGCTGTTCGGAGAACTCGATCCGCCGGGGCCGAACCCGTACGGCAAGCCCTTCCTGAGCGAATTTCCGGAGATCAATGTGATCTCCAATGTCAAGGTCGATGGCGTGCCGATCGGCAACCTGGGCGACGGCGAGGCGGTGTGGCATTGCGATATGACCTATGTCGAGCGACCGCCTCGCGCCGCGTTGCTGCACGCGCTTGAAATTCCGCCCGGCGGTGGCGATACCTTCTGGTCGGATATGTACCTCGCCTATGAAACCCTGCCAGACCATACCAAGGCGTTGATTTCGGGACGCCGCGCCATTCACGACGCCACCTACAACAGCGCCGGCATGATGCGCAAGGGCATGAAGGAAGTGACCGACCCGCGCGAAGCGCCGGGCGCGCATCATCCCCTGGTCATCGCGCATCCCGATACCCGCCGCCCCGCGCTGTTCCTCGGCCGCCGCCGCAACAGCTATGTGCTGGGCATGGACCTTGCCGAAAGCAATGCGCTGCTGGACACGCTATGGGAGCATGCCACCCGGCCCGAGTTCACCTTCCGCCAGGAGTGGCAATTGCACGATCTGATCCTCTGGGACAACCGATGCACGCTGCACCGCCGCGACGCATTTGATCCGAATGCCTCCCGCATCATGCACCGCACCCAGATCAAGGGTCCCGCCATCGAAGCCTTCGACCCGGCCTCGGCTGGCATGGCGCTGGAGTCGTGAACATGGATGGCTTGCACCTTCCCATTCGCCGCGTCGAGGTATTTGGCGTGGCCGTGCCCCTGGTCGGCCCCGGCTTTCGCAATGCTTATGTCACCAAGACCGTGCAGAAGAGCGCGCTAGTACGCCTTACCGCGGAAGACGGTTCGATCGGGCTGGGCAATATCGATCCCTCTCCCGGCTATTCAGTGGAAACCATCGAACAGTCGCTGCTGGCCATCCGCGACGAACTCGCGCCGCTGGTGCAGAACTGCGACGCCGGCAATCCGCATCAGGTGATGCAGCGCATGGACCAGGGTCGCTCAGGTTACCTGGACGCCAAGGCGGCGATTGAGATGGCCTGCGTCGACATGTTGGCGCGCCGGCTCAATATCCCGGTGCACCAGTATCTGGGCGGCGCCGTGGTCGATACAGTGCGCTTCAATGCGTGGATTGGCATTGTTCCGCCCGACGAGGCGGCCGCGGAGGCCCGCAAATGGTTTGACCGCGGCTTCCGCTCGGCCAAGATCAAGGTCGGCGGGGGCATCGAGGCCGACCGCGATCGCCTTGCGGCGGTGCGCGACGCGGTCGGGCCGACCATGACCTTGCGCGCCGATGCGAATGCCGGGTACAGCGTCGAGGAGGCGATCGCGCTGGGCCGCTTCCTGGAACCGATTGGCCTGCAACTGCTGGAACAGCCGGTGGCTGAGGACGACCTTGCCGGCATGGCAAAGGTGCGGCAGGCCATCGGCATCCCGGTGATGGCCGACGAATCGATCACCGATCATGCCAGCCTGATCGCGGTGATCCGCGCCAACTGCGCCGATATCGTCAAGCTCAAGGTGATGAAGCAGGGCGGCTTCCTGACCTGCAGGCGCATGCTGGAAACCGCCAGTGGGGCTGGCATGAAGGTTGTTATCGGACACGGGTTCGGGCTGGGCGTGAACACGGCGGCGGAAATCATGCTGGCATGCACCAGCACCGATGTGCTGGAAGGGCTGGAATGCGTCGGGCCGCTGAAGACTGCAGACGACATCGTGACCCACAAGCTCGATATGAGCAGCGGCGCGGCCGCCGTTCCCGCCGGCTGCGGGCTTGGGGTTGAACTTGACGAGGAGAAGGTGGAGCGCTACCGGTTTGCGTTCTAGCGCTTCTAGCGCATGTGCCATTGCAGCACGGCAGAAATATAACCACGGCAAAAGTGGTACCAGGAGACAAGCATGTCCTTACGGAAGCTCTCTGTTCTTTGCACGGGCTTGTCGCTGCTCGCCGCGATCGCGGCGGCGCCGGCCCGCGCGGCCGACTGGCCCGTCAAGCCGGTCACCATCCTGGCGCCATTCGCCGCGGGCGGCACCGTCGACCTGGTGGCGCGCGTGATGGCGGTGAAACTGGGCCGCGAGCTTGGCCAGCCCTTTGTCGTTGATAACCGGGGCGGCGCCGGTGGCACCATCGCCACGGCCATGCTGGCGCGTGCCGCCCCCGATGGCTACACGCTGATGATCCACCACATGGGCCTGGTCTTCAGCGATTCACTCTATAGCCATCTTCCTTACGACACCAAGCGCGACATCTTGCCGGTCGCCTATATTGGCGCCACGCCAAACGTCCTGGTGGTGACTAAGACCTTGCCGGTCAAGACCATGGACGATTTCCTGGCGCTGGCCAAGGCCAAGCCGGGCTCGATCAACTATGGCTCCGGCGGCATCGGCAGCGCCGGCCACTTGCCCATGGCAGTGCTCGGCATGATGACCGGGACCCATCTCCAGCACGTGCCGTACAAGGGTTCCGGCCCGGCGCTGACGGAGCTCGTGTCCGGCCAGATCCAGTCCATGCTGTTGACGATTCCCGCTGTGATGCCCTTTATCAGTTCCGACATGGTCCGTCCGATCGCCACTTCAGGCAAGAAGCGTTCGCCGGCATTGCCCAACCTGCCGACCATGGAGGAAGCGGGCATCAAGGGTTTCGCATACGCGCCCTGGTATGGCTTTTTCGCGCCCGCCGGCACGCCGCCGGCAGTGGTGCAGAAGCTGCATGATGCTGTCGGCAAGGTCCTGCACGATCCTGAAGTCGTGGCGAGACTCAGCGGCGAGGGGATTGAAGTGGAAGCGATGCCGCGCGAGCGGTTTGCCAGCATCGTCGAGGCCGACATGGCGCGCTGGGGCAAGACCATCAAGCAACTTGGCATCAAGACGCAGTAGGGCGTATCCGCGATGTGTGCAAATCAGCCGGAAGGCGGCGCCGGCCGCCGCGAGCCCCGCTCCCCCGCCGACCTGTTCGTGACCTTCACCCTGCTGGGTCTGCAAGGATTCGGCGGCGTCCTGGCTGTGGTGCAACAGGAACTGGTGGAGCGCAAGCGCTGGCTGACGCGCGAGGAGTTCGTCGAGGACTGGGCGGTGGCGCAGATCATGCCGGGTCCCAACGTGGTCAACATGGCGCTGATGATCGGCGGCCGTTCGTTCGGCCTGGCCGGTGCGATGGCTGCGCTGGCGGGCATCCTTGCACTGCCGCTGGTGGTGGTGGTTTTGCTAGAACTGCTACACGCGCGCTTTGCCGATCATCCCGGCGTGGCGGGCGCGCTGCGCGGCACCGGGGCAGTGGCCGCAGGGCTGTTCGCGGCCACCGGGCTCAAACTGCTGAGCGCGCTGCGTGCCAATCCGCTGGGCCGCCCGCTTGCCATCGCACTGGGCGCCGGTTGCTTCGGCGCGGTTGCGCTGCTGCGCTGGCCGCTCGTCTACGTGCTGCTGGGCCTGGGCACCTTCGCCTGCCTGCTCAGCTACCGGAAGCTCAAACCGTGAGCGGGGCACCGATGCTGACGCTGGGGTGGGGCGACTGGCTGAGCCTGTTCTCCCATTACCTGTCGCTGTCCTTGCTGTCGATCGGCGGCGCCATCACCACCGCGCCCGATATGCACCGCTACCTGGTGGATCAGCAGCACTGGCTCAACGACGGTCAATTCAATGCATCGGTGACGATCGCCCAGGCAGCGCCGGGTCCCAATGTGCTGTTTATCGCGTTGCTTGGATGGAACATCGGCATGAACGCGGGCGGCATCCCCACGGCGCTGCTAGGTGTGGTGCTAACCATGTCCGGCATCCTGCTGCCCAGTTCCACGCTGGCCTACGTCGCTGCCCGGTGGGGCCACCGCAACCGCGGCTTGCGCGGCGTGCAGGCGTTCCGGCAGGGTATGGCACCGATCGTGATCGCGCTGCTGATCGCGACGGCCTGGACGCTGTCCAGCGTTCACGACAACGCGGCGCGGGACTGGCGGCTATGGCTGTTGACGGTGTTCACCGCCCTGATCATCTGGCGTTTCCGGATGCACCTGCTGTGGCTGCTTGCCGCGGGTGCCGTGCTGGGGTGGTTCGGACTGGTTTGAACGCCGGAACCATGACGTGCGGAATGCCCATCGCATCGGGCTTCGGGCTACAAGTTTCCGGCAAAGTCCTTGTCCGAGTTGCTCAGCTATGCCCGTAGCTATCCCAGGAAGATCAAATACGGCTCTTCGGGCGTTGGCGGCTCGTCGATTCCCTGCCGCGCTTCGTGTCGGAACAGATCTCCACTCTTTGGGGACAGCCGATGATTGTAGACAACCGCCGGGGGCGGCCGGCAACATCGGCATGTCCATGTCTACCGGCCGGGCCCGGCATCCGGGTCGAGACGGGCTATGGCCAAGCCAATACGGTCGGCCCATATTACGATCCGCTGATCGCCAAGATCATCGTCCATGCTGCAGATCGCCCCGGCGCGATCGCACTGGCGCAAGAGGCCTTGCAAGCCACGCAGATTGCCGGTGTGAAAACCAATCTTCCCTTTCTGGCAAAGACGTTGGCTCACCAGCCATGGCACGACGGGCGTCTGCACACCGGGCTGGTTGCGGACATTACTATTTGGCCTTTACAGACAGCCGGCATAATCATCATTATGTTAAATGACCTTCCGGAGCGCACTCCCACACCCCGCGCGGCTTTGCGGGACAATTCCCCCTTTGCTCCCCAGCATGTCCCGCCGCCCTGAATACGCCAACCTGGCCGAACTCGAGTACTACACGCGCGGCCTGCCGCTCGATGCCCTGGCGCGCAAGCTGCGCTGCACCCCCGACACCGCCCGCGCCTGGCTCACCGGCGCCCGCCCCGCGCCCTGGTGGACCGTGCCGGTGGTGCGCCTGAACCACCTCGAGAGCGTCGAGCTCGCGCGCCAGATGGGCTACGCCAAGGCACTGCCGCGCCTCGGCCTGGTGCGCGGCCAGGTGATCGAGCTGCACCGGCCCAAGCCAAGCCCCGCACCCGTTACGGAAAACGTAACGGAAATGCCCGCACCGGGCGAACTGCGCGCCTGAGCTCACCACCAGCGCACCACCGCCACCAGCGGCGTCACGCAGAGGCACAGTATCCCCGCGCCAATGCAGAACCGCAGCCAGGGGCTGGCCGGCGCTTCGCACTCGATACCTTGACGGATATCCACTTTTACCTTAACTTTCGATGTCAAGTTCTTCTCTCGGGCCTACCCGTGATTGGAAACAGAGAGCCGCACGGGATACCAGCCCCTGCGGCTTTCGCTTTTCTGGCGGCCTGCGCGCCTTACTTGCGCTTCTTGAAACGGCCGTTGGCCTGGCGCGGCGGGGTGCGTCGCTTCTTTGCCATGGTGCTCTCCTATTGATGGTGTTCTAGGTGCCGGTCTAGCCGGTCGTGCGCAGCCTTGGCCGAATCGGCCGCCGCCTTGATGCTGGCGGCCATGCGGCCCAGGTCCGCGCGGATGCCGCCATAGATGCCGCCCGCCGTGGCCACGGCCCCCAGCAGCGCCTTGAGCATGTCGGGCGTCATCCAGTCCATGCTTAGGCCTTGCGCTCGGGCAGGAACACGGCCAGCGCGGCCAGCACGCCCGCAATGGCCTGCGCCGTGACATTGACCTTATCCGGGTTGGCGCCCAGCGCCATGGCGATGCCACCCAGGCCCGCCCAGGTGGACGGCTCGCGCAATCGATTCAGAAACGACATGTTTTCTCCTAGTGCCTGCGATAAAGGATGGCGGCGCCGCCGCCGGTGTCCGATGCAACGTAGTCGGTGCTCGGGTAATACGTGTCCACGCTTGGCGGGACGATTGGGTAATCGGTAATGGTCGGTGCGTCAGCACTGGTGCCGCTCACCATGTACGACAGGAAGTCCCCCGCGGGGCAGGCAAAGGAGGCATCCCAGGAACGCCCCTCGGCCTTGGCCTGTTCGCACGCCGTCATGTTGGTGCGCGGCAGGCCGATCGCATCGCCAATGCCCAGCACGGTGCCGGTGGCGACGTCACCCGCCAGCCCCACCGCACCCGCCGCTACAGCCGCAGCCGCATCCGTGGTGCTGCCTTTTTTTTTGAGCCAGAAGCCCGCCGCCGCGATCAGCGCGACGCCCAGCACCAGCCCAGCGTAGTGGCCCTTTTCCATGTTCAGCCTCAGTAGTACGACAGCGGCATATCCACCGTCGTGCCGAAGGTGTACGCGCCATTGAGCGAACCCATTTCACCGTTGGTAATGCCCGGCGCCATGGCCTGCTCCATCGGGCCGTTGCCATAGTCGAAATTGGCGACTTGCAGCGCGGAATCGCCCGGTGCAAACACGCCCTGCACCATGCCGCGCGCCGCTGCGCTGCCGCCGTACAGGGTGTTGCCCAGGTCGGCCGCGTTGGTGATCAGGCTCGCCCAGGCCGGCAGCTTGCTCTGCACGCCGGTCAGCGGGCGCAGCGCGGTGTTGGCCGGCGCGGACGCCGCACGCGCGGCGGTCGGCCGCATGAATTGATAGGCCGCGAAGGCGAGGCCCACCAGCGCGATGCCGGTCAGAATGTCATCGTTCTTCATGCGAGTACTCCCCCTGCGTTTTGGTAGGCCGACAGCAGCGAGGACAGCGCGTTTTCACGCTGCCCGTAGCCGGCACCGGGCAGGCTCGCCCATTCCCGGCGGCACTTGTTGATAGCGCCGGCAATGTCGCCCGCGTAGATGCTCGACAGCGCGCCGCGCCGGCGGATTAGCTCGGTGGCGCCCGCGTCCTGCGAGGCCGGCGAGAAGTCCGGCAGGCGCAGCGCGTTGCGCACGCTGTCCCAGGTGGCGGCAATCATCTGGTAGCGCCCGGCCGCCGTGCTGTAGTTGCCAATGGAGGCAATCCACACCTTTTGGCGCGGATGGTCGATGTAGCTGCCAAAGGTAGAGCCGCCCACGAGGATGTTGTAACCATCATCGCCGCGCCCCTTGGTGCCCTCGCTCACCGCGATCATGTCCAGGAAGGCCCGCAAATTCGGGTTGCTCATGTCCGGGGTATCCGTGTTGAAAATCGAAAGGAGATCGAAGCCGCCGCCGCTGTCGGTGGCAATGCCATCGGTGCCCGCGCTCGAGTCCGTCACCGTGGCCGAGGCATTGCCGCTATACGCCACCGCCAGCATGGCAGCGGCGCCAGCAGCGAGCAGCATGAAAGGCGCGGCGCTTGCCATCAGTTGCCCGCACAGAGGAATGTCACGGCATCGCTTCCGGTGCCAACAAACCTCACGCTTGAACCGCTTTGGTTTTGCACCGACACAGGATTGGCCGCCGTCGCATCGTTGGCCGTGCACACATAGCCGTTCGTGCCGCTGTAGACGGCCGACCCTGAAAGCGTCACGGTCGCGCTACCACCTGACAGGCTCACACTGCCCGACACCATGTGCGGCGCGTTGACCGCGGCGCCCGTGGTGCCGTACATGGGCATCGTGCCCGTAGTCGTCGCACTGATCGCGCCCGTTACCTTGGTCGAGCCGTTGACCTGCAATGTGTTGGTGCCGTCATCGGTGGACGTGTTCACCAGTACATGGGTCGATGCCGTATTGGCAATGCGCACGGCGCCGCCGCCCTTGGCATTCAGGTCCAGATTTGCCGCCGCTGCGCCACTGCCCGCCGTGATAGCGGAAATGTTCGAACCGTTCACTCCAAGCAGCAGCGTATTGTCTGAAAGGCTCATGGCCTGCGACTGGATCACCGCGCCAGAAATCGAGAAGCCCGACAGGTCGATACCGCTGGTGATACTGCGCTTCGTGGCCGGATTGTTGACCCACACATAGCCCAATAGTGTCGATCCGCTATACATCGGGTCCACGCCATTGAAGTCGGTAAAGCACATCCCGCACTTCCATCCGGTATGCGGTCCATATGGGCCGTTGGCCGTGCTGCCGCCGATCATCATCGCCGCATCAACCACCGATCCTCGCACCGTGTTAAAGCCGACGATGTTTAATCCGGTCTGGTACTTGAACGATGCCCCCGCTTGGGAGTAGGTGTCGTTTTCCTGCGCGACGATGCCCAGCAGGTTGGTTGCTGCCGGATCTGCATACGCGATACCGTTCAGCCCGAAGAAGCCGCCGCGCGCGTCAGTCGTCAGGTTGGTTCCACCGTCGCTGTTCGCCGCGTGCGACTGTCCTACCACGCCGACATAGTTCCGGTTGGTGTTGCTCGCGCTGGTCGCGCCGCCCGAGTTATAGGTGATTCCATTGACCGCAATCCGGCCGCCCGTGGTGGTCGAGCCGCCGAAATACATGTCGTTCTGCGACGCGATATTAAAGCCGCTGCCGATCGCCGCACTGTCCGGCGTGGTCGCCGTCGCTAGGTTGGTCGTAACCGGCCCGTGCGCGTTGAAATTCTGCACGTCATACGTTTGCGCGAAGGCGCCGCAAGATAACGCAAGCGTAACCAGCGCGCCAAAAAAAATCTTTTTCATACCGGATATCCCGAAGCGTTGACCCACACCATAGGCGAATTTGTTTTGACCGTGACCGGATAGCCTAGCGTCAGGTCCAGATACTGGAAACCGACCGGCGCCGATGCCGGCCGATTGGCCGTTGTGCCCGATGCGATCACGCGCGCGCGGACTAGCGTACTCATGCCTTCACCGTTTGCAGGTTGACCGCTGCGCCCGTGCCGGCCGGCGTAGATGCATACCACGCGGCGCCCGGCGCCTCCGTCTCGTTCCAGAAGTCGCCTGGATTGAGCACAATGGCCGCCTGCGCGTAGGTCGTCGTGTTATCCGGCGTGATCGCCACGGGCCCCGCCGAACTGGCTGGATTGTAGAACCGTACTGCGCGCCGGCCGGCATCGGCCGCCAGCAGCACTGTACCGGCCGTATTCGCTGCTACTGCCACCGGCGCTACAGTGGCCGGCGTCTGGCTCGCCGCGAGCGTCATCGGCACCGGGTTGGCGCCGGTGTTGTTGATTCCTACATTGGTCGCTGTCAGCGTGGCGCCCGACACATTTACCGTGCCGTCTACCGTGACATGGAACGGGCTGGCGCTGTTCGATACCGGCAGGCTTGGATTTGCCACGTTCACACTGGTGGACGTAACTTGCAGGTCAATATCGCCATCTGTGACGATGAATTGCACGTTGGTGTCGACCGTCGCGGTAATGGTCAGGCCATCAAAGCCCAGCACCGGCCGCGCCTTGAAGCCGGACCCCACGGCCATCACGCGATAGGCGAAGGAACCGGCCTGCATAAAATCCACTTCCAGATTGTTGCCCTGGTCGGCCGTCTGGATTACGAAGGCCGCGCCGCGCACGGACACCAACGTGGGGATGCCAGCCTTGAATAGCTGTTTGATGGTCTGCATTTATGCTGCCTTCTTGAGTAGCGGCGCCAGCGCCACGATGCCGACCACCACCAGCGCGCCAATGACGATCACGCGTTGATTCCCGGTCTTGCTGTCTTGGTAGGCCGCCGCCACGCTATTGCTGGCGCTCTGATAGGCCGCCGCTTCGCCGCTGGACGCGCCCCGGTACGCGTCCGCAATGGCTTGCGTGGCGCGGTCCATGGCGGTTTGCGATCCCTGGATTGTGGCAAGCTGGCCCGATAGCGCCATCTCGGCCGTGTGCTGGCTGCCACTGAGCGCGCCGGTGGCGAGGCTGGTAACCGAATCCAGCGCGTGGCTGCCCAGGCCAAACGCGGCTTGGGTGGCGCCGTGGTCCACCTGCTGGGCATTGACGATGACCGTACTGCCACCGGACGCGGACCCGGCCACGGCCCCGTTGTCGGTGTACAGCTTCTGGTCGATGTTGTTGTTGGTGGTGTTCGCCTGGCTGGACGAATCGCCGCCGAAATTACACGGCGTGGGCGGCAAGCCCAGCGCCATCAGCTTGATCTGTTGCGGACTGCGGATCATTGGAGCACCTTGCGCATGATGACGCCGTTGCCGGCCCGGCCCGCCGGCTGATAGCCCAGCGCGCCCGCCTTGCGCATCAGGCCCGGCCGGCGCGTTTGGAATGCGACGGACGCGAAGCCCTGCGCCTGTTGTTCGATGATGGCGAGGCCGGCATCGGTCAGGTCAAAGCCCGCCCGCCCCGCCGCCGCCAGAATGTAAAGCTCGTCGCCGTGCGCCTGCACGCTCCAGGCGAATACCGGCGCCCCGCCCTGCTCCAGCACGAAGCAATGCCCCGCGCGCGCCATTTGCTCCACGGTTTCCCCCGTGGTGGCCCAGCGCGACACCGGCGCGAGCACCGGTAGCGCTTCGGCAGCGGTGACCGGGCGGACTTTCACTTGCGACGCAGCGCCAGGAAGACGATGCCCGCCACGGCCAGCAGCAACATGGTGTTGCTCTTGGCCGTGGTGCTGGCGCCGGTGCCGGCGCTGCTGGTGATCGCCAGCGCCTGCGCGGCCGGCGAGCCGCCCACGACGAAGGCGCCGGTACTGAAACCGGACGCCATCCCGCCATAGGCGCCCGAAGGGCCGCCGCCGCCTGCCGAGAAGTTCAGAGGCATGGGAAACATCGCTTACCCCCGGACCGCGCGCAGCACGATGAAAATCAGCCCGCCGAACACCAGCAGGTTGGACAAGCGCGCTTGATTGAAGGACACCACCGGCCCCTGGCCGTTGGCGTACACCTGCCCGTTGGCGCCCCGGTAATAGCCCTGCGCCGGTCCGGCCCACTGGTGGTTGATGGAGTCCAGCGCCACGGCCGATCCCAGCACGTCTGAGAGCGCGCGATTCCAGTCCAGGCCCGAGCCGCCCGCGTCGAACTGGCTGGCGGTGGTCGCCACCTGCGACGATGGCGACGGCGTTTGCGCATAGGCAAAGCCGTAATCGCCGCCCGGCGCACTGCCGCCGAGCAAGCCATCGTCAATGCTGGTATTGAGGTCCGAGCCGCCGCTGTAGTCGGTCAGTGCCATAAGGCCCCCTTACTTGCGGTTGACCGGATCAATGATGCGGTTGTAGACGTTCAGGTTGACCGGGCCGCCGGTGGTGGTCAGCTTCAGATACGTGTTCTTGCCGGCGACGGTGTTCAGCAACTTGGCGCGCAGCCCTTGCAGGAAGTAATCCAGCACGGTCATGCCGTTCTGCTCGACCTTGCCGTAACGGGCATGGATCAGAGACAGATCGGCCGGGGTGACCTCGGTAATGATCACGCCATTGTTGCGGACCTCGATACCCGAAATCGAACCGGCGGCCGAAACGTATTTCCACGTTACGGTGCCGTCCGTGATGGCCGCGCCGGTGCCGGTCGGGCCGCCCGAGGAGGCCGAGGTGCCGGCGGTGGTCACCTGATACAGGTTGCCGCCATTCACGGCGTAGGCGTTCAGCGCGTAGGCCGTCGAACCCGCCCACGCTGCACCGTAGTTGGACTGCATCAGGAAAATCTGCTTGACCAGCGCGCCATTCGGGCCGGTCGGCAGCGGCAGGTATTGATCGCCCGTGCTCGGGAAGGCGTAGGACGCCTTCTGTTGCTTGATGATGTACGGGTTGCCGGAAGGCTCCGACACCTGCGCCCGCGCCACCATCGTGGAGCCGCCCGGCGCCGACGCATTGAGCGTGAATTCCAGCGTCATCATCTGGAACAGATTGGACGGCAGGCAGGTCAGCAGCATTTCGGCCGCAGCGCTGGTCGGTCCCTTGGGGGTGCCCGAGCTTTTCGCGTTCGGCTGGGTGAAGTCCAGCACAATCTGATTGGTGGCGTTGGGCAGGCCCTCATAGAGATTGTGCGCCAACTGGTCGGCGCCGGTGGTTTCGTACACCACCTTGCCGTCCACCTTGAGTTGGATGCGGTCCATGTGCGTGATGAGCAGGCCGCCGCCCAGGGCGATATAGAACGCCTCGTAGGTCGGGCCCAGCGCCGGCTTCATGATGGCGATTTGGCCGGGTACGATGTTCTGGAAGTCAATGACGCGTTCAACACGCATGGTTTTGTCCTTGGTGGTTGCGGGGTGGTGCTGTCGGGTCGGCTTAGACGCCGCCGGGCAGGTATTGGCCCACGACCGGGACTTGCATCACGTTGCGTTGCACGAATGCGGTAATAGCGAAAACGGCCAGCACCGCGAGGGCGCCGTGAATGTGCTTCTTGTCCATGTCTCAGTTCTCCGATTGAGAGACGCGCCAGACGCTGTTTGCATCCACGAGCGCTTTGGCCTTGGGCACTTTCGAGATGATCCAGGCCGCCACCAGCACGCCCACGGTGGTCGCAATGACCTCCTGCGAGAGACGGTGTTTGGACGGTAGGTAATCGCGAAATGCCACGCTGGCCCCTTGGGTTGTCAGGAGCCTTCACGATGGGCAAAAAAAAACGGACTGTCAAAGTCCGAAAAACGCAGCGTTTTGCAGCATTTCGCTGCGTTTTTTTGAGGGCGTCGCCGAAAATATTTTTAAGTTTTCGGCACTTTCACCACACCCCGCTCGATGCGGCTGTCGTCCGCGAAGCGGTGCAGGTAGTGAAACTTGGGCAGCGCGAGGATTTCATCGGCCTTGATGAACATCACGTTCGCCATGATCTTGGCGTCATTCTGGTAGCCCACGCAGTAGGAGCGGACCTCCGAGCAGTTGCCGAAAAAGTCCTTGTCGACTTGCGCCGGGCGCTGGGCGGTACCGATCAGGGTCAGGCCCTGGTGCCGGCCCGCCGTGCTGAGGTTCTTCCAGGCCGGCGGCGCCCAGCTCGGCGTAGTGACGCGGGAGAGCTCCTCGACCACGATCCACCAGCCCTGCAATTCCCAGGCGATGCGGCAGAAGCGATCGAACGCGGCCTTGATATCGCCGCTCGGCACCAGCACCAGGCGCCGGCGGCCGGCCTTGAGCGCGGCCACGAGCTCGGCAATGGTGCGCACGAGCTGGCCTTTGATGACCTCGGCGTATTTGTCGGTGGCCTCGAGCGGCGACCACACCAGCACCGGGCCGCGGTGCTTGCGCAGCAGGCTCTTGACGAAGATGCCCTTGCCGCTGCCCGAGCGCCCCACCACGCCGATGATGCGCGCGCTGTTGGCGGTGGTGGCCGTCATGCTGCCAGCGGCTCCGCCAGGGCGATATCGCCGGCCTGGTGCTCGGGCGGTACCGGCTGCGCCAGGCCGGCGGGCGGCGCGCCCTTCTCCTGCGCCTTGGCCTTGACGGCCTTGACCGTGTTGAGCGTGCCCAGCGCGAGCGGGAAGGCGGCCACGGCCAGCCCGAGCAGCGGGTGCGAGAACAGCGAACCCGCCCCGCCCCAGCCGTACATTTCGTCACAGCGTGACAGCGCGTCGCCCAGGTTATCCATGCGCTCGCCGGTCCAGACCGGCTTGGCTTCGGGCAGCGCGGAGCAGACGATATCGCCGGCCGCGCGCACCGCCTGGCGCCAGCCCTCGGCGTTGTCCTGCTGTTCCTGCTGCTGCACGGCCTGCGCGGCCGCCTGCTCGGCGCCCTGCTGCTCGGCCAGTTCGGCCGTTTCCTCGGCCGCGATGTTGTCCAGGGTTGCGGTATCCATCAAAGCCCCATGAAGATGCTGTTGCGTTTCGGCTTTTCGCTGCGTTTTTCCGGTGCCGGCGCGGGTGCCGGCGGCTCGGGAATTTGCAGCGAATCGCTGGGTTTTTCCGGTGTTTCGTCGTCGTCGCTATGCGGCGACACGGTTTCCAGGAATTTGCGGCTTTTCGCCTCTTTGGTGTGCTGCACGCGCACGCCGCACGCGTGACAGCGGTAATAGGCCATGCCGCCGACATTGGTCAGCACGTCCACGCCGCGCCCGCAGTTGTGGCACTCGCCCCGCCCGATGAGTTTCGCCATGGCCTACCGTCCTTACTGCGCGGTGGCGGTGGCCGGCGCCGTGGCGGCGGTGTCGCTGGCCGGCGTGGGCGACAGCGGCAGGCCTGCCGGCTCTGTCGGCTTGGCGGCGCCGTCCAGTGCGGCCAGCAGCGCGGACATGTCCGAGTTCTGCGCCAGCACTACGTTTTCCAGCTTGGCGATGCGGTCGGTCAGGTCCGAGTTCTGCGCCAGCACTACGTTTTCCAGCTTGGCGATGCGGTCGGTCAGGTCCGCAATGTGGGTGTTGACCTCGGTGGCAAAGGCGGCGCTTTCCATATGCGTCGGCAGGTTGCCTTGGATGCGGGCCACGAAGTTATCAACGATGGTTTGCAGGTTTTCAAGCATTGGATTTCTCCCGAATTTCCCGAGTGATCAAGGTAAGCAGCCCGCCCAGCTCGGTCAGGGAGGCTGCCAGTTTGGCGCCGGCCCCGAAGGGCAGCGCCTTGACATCGCGGACCGCTTTCTCGGTCCAGGCTTGGACGAGCTGCTCGAGCTCGTCCGGGGTCTGTGTGTTCATGCTGTGGTCCTCACAGGTTTTTTGTTACGCGTAACGGATTTAGCGGGCGGACGGCTCCCCGGGAAACGGCCATTCGCTCTCCGGGATATTTTTCGTCACTACTCGAGGCGTAACGGAATTTGGCTTTGCCTCGAGCTCGCGCTGCATCTCGTTGCACGCCTGGATCGATCCAGAGAGCCCACGCTGCAGCCGCTTAATCAGCGCCTGGTCTTCTTTGGCGGCCTTGCGCAGCTCGATGAGCTCATCGTTGAGCTCATCGATGGTCTCGTGCGCTTCGGCCAGCTCGGCCTTGGCGCTCTCCAGCTCGGCCCGCAACTCTTCGAGCTCGTCGGCGTCGGCGTGGCGGTGCACCAGGTCGGGAACGCCCGGCCGGGCATACGTCGAAATTCCATCGGCTTTGAGGCGCGCGCGATAGGCCGCCTGGCGCTCGGCGTTCGTCATCGCGCCAGCCTTGCGCGGCCGGCCCGGCCGGCGCTTCACCTCGAGCTCGAGCAGCTCGGCGGTCACGTTGTCGGCGGCATCACGCATGACGTACCCCTTTCTGCGCGCTCGAGCGCACCAGGTCGGCCAGGCGCCCCGGCGGTTTGCCCGCGCGGCCCGCCGCAACCTCGGCAGAAAACGCCGCTTCGCGCGTCGCCGCGGCTTCGGCCGCCGCCCTGGCGGCTTCGCGCTGCGCGCGGATCCGGTCCGCGTGATCGGGGATCCAGTCGCCCGCTTTCGCCTTGTCCACGAGACTAGCGAGGAACTTGTACGGTGCGCGTATGCCTCCGGCCTGCATACAGCCCCGCCATTCGTCTAAAACGGCTTGGGATAGGCCAGGGTCTAGGCCGTCCAAATTTTTCGCTATAGCGGCTCTCCTGGCCTGCGCGATGTCGACCGGCCAATGCAACCGATCGGCCCAAGCGATCGAACCCCCATCCCTTGCAAGCCGGCGCGAAGCGCCCTCCCCCACCGCACCTGTGTCCTCGTGGCGTTGCTCTGAGAGCCGGTGCGTCCTTGCGTCGCGATGGTCTTGGGGGTCTAGCTCTCCCTCCCGCGCCGTAGGCGTGGGGGGCTGTTGATACTCCCCCCGGCGGCGAAGCCGTTGGGGGGTAGGGGGGGAAGGGTTTAAGGTTTTACCGGTATCCGGATGTGTGTCGGCTTTCGCGTTTTCAGGTCTGTCGGCTTGTCTGTCGGCTTCTTCCCTGAAACCCGCTCCGGTATTGCCTTGTGAGGTGTCGGCTTGTCTGTCGGATTGACCTGTCGGCTTACTGTCGGCTTTTTTTCGGACGTTTTTATCCGTGTCGGCGAGCGGACAGAAAAAAACGAGCTGCTTCTCCCGTGAGCCGATGCGCACCAGGCCGTGTTTAACGAGCTGTAGCGCCATGCGACGGATTGCCTCTATGCTGGGGATGGTGGCCTTCACGCCGGGCCGTGGCTCGATGTAGAGCCACTCCTTGAGGGCCTGCCAGGAGATGCGGGGAGCGAGGCCAACGGCCCCGGTGCGGAAGTCCATGCGCGGACGGATCGCCATGACGTACATGCAGATCGCGGCGTAGTCCATGCCGGACAAGGCCGTGAGCTCGGCCTCGTTGAGCTTGAGCGCGGGCATGGATCAAACGCCCTCCGGCAGTTTTTGCGCGGCCTGCCGTGCCTCGGTGAACCAGCTGCACGTGATGGGGCACTCGAGCCCATCGGAGAAGTCAGAATGGCCCGCTTCAGGCCGCTGCGCATGGTTCCGGCAGGTGCGGCGCACGATGCAGGTTTGCGAGGTGCACAACTGATACGTGCCCATGGTCAGCGCCCCAGCTTGGCTTTATGCGCGGCGAAGGCAATGGCCCAGGCCTCGAGCGCCGCCGCCAGCTCCTCGCCTTGCTCGGGCGTCATTTTGCGGTCAGGGTCTAAGGCGCCGCCGATGTAGCCAGCAAGGTAATGAACGCTGCTATAGGGGTATTTCTCGGTCGCGGAGCGGACGTCTTCGATCAGCATCTCGACGCGCGTGGGCATGGTGGTCATTGCGCGGCCTCCACGATTCGCTGGTCAACGAACTCCATGGCCGCCACGAACAGCTTGGCCTGCCGCTCGGCTTCGGACTTGCTGATGCCGAATTCCGGCGCAAAGTTGAAATGTGTCAATACGCCATCCCCCCTAACGATCACGTGCCCGTGGCCGATCAGGTCTTCGCGCTCACACTCAAACGTGGAAATTTGTAACGTCATGTCACACCCCTTTGTCTCCCCACCCTGTTTGGGAGAACCCCCCATCGGAGGTAGAGGCGCCGCCAGCCAGCGGATCAGGCCGGCCCTGGCGGGTGGGTTCCAGGCGGCGGCGCGTCTGGGGTGGACTATAGTTTCCCGGCGGGAAACGGTCAACTACTGCGACACGTTTCGTTACGAGATACGTTGCCTGTAGCGTGACCGTTGACTATGCTTTGGATCGGGTGAAGTACTTCTAAAGGGGTGTAAGTGATGAAAACTACGCTTGAATTTCTTGATGCAGTGAGCCGCAAGCTCGGCGGCGCGTCCGACTACGCCATTGCCAAGCAGCTTGGCATTACACGGTCCTCGGTGAGCAAGTATCGCAACGGCCATGCCGGCTTTGATGACGAAACGGCCCTGAAAGTGGCTCGTTTGCTTGATATTGACCCTGCCGCTGTTGCGACCGCTGCGCATGCGGAGCGCACGAAGAATCCCGAAGTACGGCAAATGTGGGCGTCCCTGGCGGACCGCTTCGCCCTAAATTTTGATCCGCTCCGCAAGCACACCCGGATGGGCCAGAACCTAGTACTGGCCTAGCCTGCGGAGCCATTTTCCGGAAGGTCTGAGGATTATGTTAAATGATGATTATGCCCATCAACAGATTCCCCGGGGCCACCCGGCTTTTCTGCCCTGGCTTGCCGCCATGGGGTGCGCCTGGCCTAGATTCTGGCGTGGCAGACGCCCAGCTGCTGGCCCATCAGGACCAGATCGGCAAAGGTACGCCCCTTCATCTTGCGCATGGCCTGTCCGCGGTGGATCTTCACAGTGACCTCGCTGATGCCCATCTCGGCGGCAATCTGCTTGTTCATCAGCCCGGACACCGCCAGCGCCATCACCTCCGGCTCGCGCGGCGTCAGGGTCTGGAAGCTGGCGCGCAGCATCTGGACCTGGCGCATGCCCTCGCGCCGCCGGCGATCCTTCTCGAGCGCCACCGATACGGCGTCGAGCAAGTCCTGGTCGCGCAACGGCTTGGCCATGAAGTCTTCCGCACCGGCTTTCATCGCTGCCACGGTCATTGCAATATCCCCATGGCCGGTCATGAAGATGATCGGCACATGGATACCCAATTGACCGAGGCGCGCCTGCAGGTCAAGTCCGCTCGGGCCACGCAGCCTGACATCGAGGACCAGGCAACAAGGCACATCCGGCATCTGGTACGCGAGCAGCTCCGCGGCCGAGCCGAACAGTGCGACGTTCATGTCGACCGAGCGGAACAGATTCCCCAGTGCATCGCGTAGCACGGCATCGTCGTCGACGACCATCACCAACCCTTCGTCCCGAGCACTCAGCTCGGCGCATTCCAGGCTTTGGGATGTCACGATCCACTTCTCCATTCCGCTCAAAAAAAGTACCTGCGGCGCCTGCAGCACCAGCAGTCGCGTCATCCCATCGATTGCTGTGCGGGGGAACCAGGCCACATAACCGTTCACATAACCGTTGGCAGCCTACGCCACGGCTGTGGTCGCATTGTGAATTTGTGTTGGCTCTTGCCTTGGGCAAGGCTCGCCGGCATGACCGCCTCATACCAAAGGACAATAGACGCCCCTTGCCCCTCCCCCTAGCCTTGCGCTCACTCCGGCAACCAGGAATCGTCCCATGGCGTGCGCACCCTCTCCCGCATGGCGTGCGGCCGCGCTGCTTGCCGCAGCCATCGCTATAGCACCCGTATTCTCCTTCGATGCCTTGGCCGCCGCCCCGCAGGTGCGTACACAGGCGCCGGGCTTCTATCGCATGATGCTGGGAGATTTCGAGGTGACCGCCCTGCTCGACGGCACCCATCCGTTTCCGGTGCAGCAAGTGTTGGCCAGACAGACCGGCCAAGCCGGCGGCACGGCGCAGGTAGCCTGGCCGAGGCCAGCCCGGGCGAAGCCGACGCGCTGTTGGCGGCGGCGCACCTGAAGGCCCCGGTGGAAGGCGCCATCATTGCCTTCCTGATCAACACCGGCGCCAGGCTGGTCCTGATCGATAGCGGAGCCGGCGCCCTCTACGGCGCCGACGGCGGTCATCTGCTGGGGAACCTGCGTGCCGCCGGCTACCGGCCCGAACAGGTCGACGCGGTGCATCTGACCCACCTGCACGCCGACCATGTCGGCGGCGTCATCCTGAACGGCCGCATGGCCTTTCCCAACGCCACCGTCCATGTCAGCAAACGCGACGCCGACTACTGGATTCCGGCCAACTACACAAGGAACTTCCCGGACCCGGGCCGATGAGCCGCGCGCCCGGCCGCGGCCGACCAAGCCCGCATACGCCCCGACGATAGTGAACTAATACGTACAGACAATGGCGATGCGCAGCCGGCAGGTTTAGCCTTCGCTCGGGAGCTGCCGCACCGTGTCTGCACGCTCTTGCCAACCCAATTTCAGGAGAGAATCATGGCCAATTCCAAGCTCGAAGTGCTGACTCCGCAAAACAGCCAGATGATCTTCATCGATCACCAGCCGCAAATGGCATTCGGCGTGCAGTCGATGGACCGCCAGGCAATGAAGAACAATGCGGTTGGGCTGGCCAAGGCTGCCAAGATCTTCAACATCCCCACCACCATCACCACGGTGGAGAGCGAGTCGTTCTCCGGCTACACCTACCCCGAGCTGCTCGACGTGTTCCCGGGCCAGAAGACACTGGAACGCACCTCGATGAACTCGTGGGACGACCAGAAGGTGCGCGACGCGCTGAAAGCCAACGGCCGCAAGAAGGTTGTCGTCGCCGGCCTGTGGACCGAAGTCTGCAACACCACCTTCGCGCTGTGCGCGATGCTCGAAGGCGACTACGAGATCTACATGGTTGGCGATGCCTCCGGCGGCACCAGCAAGGAAGCGCATGACTACGCCATGCAGCGCATGGTGCAGGCCGGCGTAGTGCCGGTGACCTGGCAGCAGGTGCTGCTCGAATGGCAGCGCGACTGGGCGCATCGCGACACCTATGACGCCGTGATGAAGCTGGTCAAGGAACACTCCGGCGCCTACGGCATGGGCGTGGACTACGCCTATACCATGGTGCACAAGGCCGCGCAGCGCACCGCCACGCCGCACGAATCCATCGCCCCGGTGCCGGCCCGCTGAGAGCCGCAGGGCCACGCCGCATCCCACCATACGCCTGGAGCACGCAGCATGAACACCATCACGACCAAGGATGGCACCCAAATCTATTACAAGGACTGGGGCAGCGGCCGCCCGGTCGTGTTCTCGCACGGATGGCCGCTCAATGCGGACGCCTGGGACGCGCAGATGCTGTTCCTGGTACAGCACGGCTTCCGCGTGATCGCCCACGACCGCCGTGGCCATGGCCGCTCCAGCCAGTCCGCCAAGGGCAACGACATAGACACCTATGCCGACGACCTGGCCGCTCTGATCGAGGCGCTGGACCTCAAGGGCGCGGCGCTGGTCGGCCACTCCACCGGCGGCGGCGAAGTGGCCCACTACATCGGCCGCCACGGCACCAAGCGCGTCTCCAAGGCGGTGCTGATCGGCGCGGTGCCGCCTATCATGCTGAAGACCGAGGCCCACCCCGGCGGCCTGCCGATGGATGTGTTCGACGGCATCCGCAAGGGTGTGGCGCAGAACCGTTCGCAGTTCTACAAGGACCTGGCGGTGCCGTTCTTCGGCTTTAACCGCCCCGAGGCCAAGGTCTCGCAAGGCACCATCGATGCGTTCTGGGCACAAGGCATGACTGGCGGCGCCTACGGCCAATACCTCTGCATCAAGGAGTTCTCGGAAGTCGACTACACCGAAGACCTGAAGAAGATCGACGTGCCGACCCTGTTCCTGCACGGCGCCGACGACCAGATCGTGCCGATCGACAACTCGGCCAAGCTGGGCGCCAAGCTCGTCAAGAACGCCACGCTGAAGATCTATCCGGGCGCCTCGCATGGCATGTGCGTGGTCAACGCCGACCAGGTCAACGCCGATCTGCTGGCTTTCCTGGCCGCCTGACAGGATGCCGTCCCGCGACCCCATGGCAGGCCGGGGCGGCCTGCCCTCCTCCCCGTCTTCCCTCTCACCGACCCGCCGACAGTTCATCGCCGGCGCCGCTGCGCTGGGCGCGGCGGCTGCCAGCCGGAGTTTCGCCATGACCCAATCCAGCACACCCGAACTCATCCTCGTCAACGGCAAGTTCGCCACCCTTGACCGCGCCAATCCGCAGGCCGAAGCCGTGGCCATCAGCGACGGCAAGTTCATCGCCGTCGGCACCCGGCACGAGATCATGCAACTGGCCGGCACCACCACCAAGGTGGTCGACCTGCAAGGCAGGCGCGCCATCCCCGGGCTGATCGACAGCCACATGCACATCATCCGCGGCGGCCTGAACTACAACATGGAGCTGCGTTGGGACGGCGTGCGCTCGCTGGCCGACGCCATGCGCATGCTCAAGGCCCAGGTGGCGCGCACGCCCGCGCCGCAGTGGGTACGCGTGGTCGGCGGCTTCACCGAGCACCAGTTCGCCGAAAAGCGCCTGCCGACCATCGAGGAGCTGAATGCGGCGGCTCCGGACACGCCCGTGTTCATCCTGCACCTGTACGACCGGGCCATCCTCAACGGCGCCGCGCTGCGTGCAGTCGGCTATACCAAGGACACACCGAATCCGCCCGGCGGCGAGATCGTGCACGACAAGGCCGGTAATCCCACGGGCCTGCTGCTCGCCAAGCCGAACGCCACCATCCTGTACGCCACGCTGGCCAAGGGGGCGAAGCTGCCGCCCGAGTACCAGAAGAACTCCACGCGGCATTTCATGCGCGAGGTCAACCGCCTGGGCGTGACCGGCGTGATCGACGCCGGCGGCGGCTACCAGAACTACCCGGAGGACTACCACATCATCGAGGAGCTGCACAAGGACGGGCAGCTCACGGTGCGCCTGGCCTACAACCTGTTCACGCAGAAGCCCAAGGACGAGCTCAGCGATTTCAGCGGCTGGTCCAAGCAGATCAAGCCTGGCCAGGGCGACGACCTGTACCGCCACAACGGCGCCGGCGAGATGCTGGTCTACAGCGCCGCCGACTTCGAGGACTTCCGCGTCGAGCGGCCCGACATGCCGCCGTCGATGGAAGGCGACCTCGAACCGGTGATCCGCCTGCTGGCGGAAAACCGCTGGCCCTGGCGCCTGCACGCCACCTACAACGAGACCATCTCGCGCGCGCTGGACGTCTACGAGAAGGTGGCCAAGGACGTGCCCTTCGACGGCCTGCACTGGTTCTTCGACCACGCCGAGACCATCACCGACCGCAACATCGACCGCATCGCGGCGCTGGGTGGCGGCATCGCCGTGCAGCACCGCATGGCCTACCAGGGCGAGTATTTCGTCGAGCGCTACGGCGCACGCGCGGCCGAGGCCACGCCGCCGATCAAGCGCATGCTGGAGCGCGGCGTCAAGGTCGGCGCCGGCACCGATGCCACGCGCGTAGCCTCGTACAACCCGTGGGTGTCGCTGTACTGGCTGACTACTGGCAAGACAGTGGGCGGGCTGTCGATGTATCCGCAGGCCAACCTGCTCGACCGCGACACCGCGCTGCGGCTGTGGACCGAAGCCAACACCTGGTTTTCCTCCGAAGAAGGCAAGAAAGGCCAGATCAAGGCCGGCCAGCTGGCCGACCTGGCGGTGCTCTCCGCCGACTACTTCAGCGTGCCCGGGGACGAGATCCAGGACATCACTTCGATGATGACGGTGCTGGGCGGCAAGGTGGTGTACGGCGACGGCGAATTCGACAAGCTCGCGCCGGCGCTGCCGCCCGCCATGCCGGACTGGTCGCCGGTGCGTCATGCCGGGGGCTACCAGCCGCGGCCGCAGGCGAAAGCGCTCGCACTCAACACCGCGTGCGGCTGCGCCAGCGCCTGCGGCGTGCACGGCCACGGCCATGCGAACGCGTGGACCGCCGGTGTGCCTGCATCGGACGAAAGTACCTTCTGGGGCGCGCTCGGCTGCTCGTGCTGGGCCTTCTGAACCAGGCAGACGCGACATGAACCGCCCCGCTTCCACCGTTCACCCGGCGGCCGGTGCCGTGCGGCTGCCGTCCTGGCTGCGCTGGCTTGCGCTGCTGGCGCTGTGCGCCGCCTACCTGCAAGGTGGCCTGGTCAAGGCCATGGACTTCGCGAGCGCCATCGCCGAGATGCAGCACTTCGGCCTCGCGCCGGCGGCGCCGCTGGCCGCCGCGGTGATCGTGCTCGAGCTGGGTGCGTCGCTGATGATCCTGTGCGGCTGGTACCGCTGGCTCGGCGCGCTCGCACTGGCCGCCTTCACGTTGATGGCCACCTTCCTGGCCAACCGCTTCTGGGCAGCGCCGCCGGCCGAGCAGTTCATGCTGGCCAATGCCTTCTTCGAGCATATCGGCCTGGTCGGCGGCTTCGTGCTGGTGGCGTGGGAAGACCTCTCCCGGCGCGCGGCCGCGCGCCCAGCATGAAGCACGGCGGCCCGCCAATCCAAAAACACATCCTCAACACTGGAACGCAATGAAGCTCTATATCGTTTCGCTTGGCGCCGGCATCCTGGTCGGCATCATCTACGCCCTGATGCAGGTCCGCTCGCCCGCCCCGCCCGTGGTCGCGCTGATCGGGCTGCTCGGCATGCTGATCGGCGAGCAGGTGGTGCCGCCGATCAAGCGCATGCTGGCGGGCGAGCCCGTCACCGCTGCCTGGTTCCACGCGGAGTGCGTACCCAAGATCACTGGTGCGCCTGGGCCGGCAACCTTGACCGCAGCCCGCAATGAAGTAGCACCAGCGTCGCACAATGCCGCCGATTCGCACTGAGTCCGGCGAGCACCTGGAGCCAGCACGGCAGCCTGACAACCAAGGAGCATCCATCGTGTGACACCTACCCCGGTCATCGCCATCGTCGACGACGATGCTGCTGTCCGACAAGCCCTGGGAAGCCTGCTGCGCTCCATCGACATGGATGTCGAACTCCATGCAAGCGGGAACGACCTGCTGCAGTCCCGCACCATCGATGCCATATCCTGCCTGGTCACCGATGTGCAGATGCCCACGATGAACGGCTTCGCGCTATGCGAGGCCCTGCGCACGCGCGGGCTGTCGATCCCCGTCATCTTCATGACGGCTTTCCAGAAAGAATGCTACCTGCAGCGCGCCGCAAGCGCAGCTGCGCGCAAAGGGCGCCGACAGGTCGGCCTCTCGGCCCTGTTCGCCGTGGCCGCCGTGCTGGTAGTCCTGCTGGTGCTCGAGATTGCCGGGCAGTTGCAGCGGCGTCCGCAGGCCGCCCTGCCCCGACCCGGCTCAGGGCGCGGCTGATGCTGATGCCCAGCGAGTTCAGTGCAAGCGCCGGTGGCAGGTCGGCCTTCTCCACCAGTTCCGGCACGATGGCCTGGAACGGCGGCGAGCTCATCGCCGCGCCGGTGCTCAGCAAGAACGCGGCAAGCAGCAGCACATGGGCGTTGACCAGGCCGGCCAGCGCCAGCACGTCCAGCGTTATCGCCACCGCCAGCATCCAGAGCTGCGCGAAGATCAGGTAGCGGCGCCGGTCGACGATATCGGCCAGCACCCCGGAAGGCAGGACGAACAGGAACATTGGCAGGCTGCCCGCGGCTTGCACCAGGGCCACCATCAGCGGGTCGGGGTCCATCGGACAATTGCGATACGCGGCGATGGCGGGCTTTGCGACGATCGGGCGAAGCCGAGCGCCACGCGGCATCCCGCAAAATAATTTTGTAACCGACATCAACATCGCCCCACGCAGCCACGCCTACCCTTGCAAGACCCCAGTTTCCGGGGGCGTCAAACAACAAATGACCTAGGGGAAAAGCGTGAATCCAGTTCTGCGGGGCGACCGCCGCCGGGGCTTTGCCAGCCGCCTGACTCAACTCGCACTGGCCGCCGGCACGATGCTGGCCAGCAGCGTGTGGGCGCAAGGTGCGGCGATCGACGTCAACCTGCCCGCCCAGCCGCTCGACCAGGCCTTGCGCGCGCTGTCGCGCCAGTCCGGCGTGCAGATCGTGTTCGCCACCGATCAGGCCGAAAAGCGCACCGCGCCCGCCGTCAGCGGCAAGCTTATGGCGGGCGAAGCCCTGAAGCGGCTGCTTGCCGGCTCCGGGCTGCAGGCCAGGGGCACCGGCGCACAGGCTTTCGTCATCACGATGCCGGCCGCCGCGCCGGCGCCCGCTGCCGCGGCGCCGGATGTGAAGCTGGCGCCCGTGGAGATCAGGGGCAGCCGGCCATCGCTGTTCGCCAGCAACGGCATCAGCATGGGCGCACTGGGGGAAAGGCAACCGGAAGAGGTACCGTTCTCGGTGCAGTCGTATAACAGCGAGCTGATGAACTCGCAGGACGCGCGCACCCTGATGGACGTGCTGAAAAACGATCCGTCGATCCAGGATGCCACCCAGGCCGGCGCTTACGAGACCGTGCGCATTCGCGGCTTCTTTGTCGACTGGACCAATACCATCCGGCGCGATGGCATGTCGGTGGCGCCATACTATGAGATCCCGCTGGAGAACATCGAGCAGATCGACGTGCTCAAGGGCCCGTCGGGCTTCCTGTACGGCATCAACTCGCCGGGCGGCACCATCAACTATGTGATCAAGCGCCCCACCCGCGAGCGCTTTGCCAGCGTCAAGGCGGCCGTCCGCGATCACGACGGCTACTACGCCAGCGTGGACGCCGGCGGCCCGCTAGGCGACGGCCGCTTTGGCTACCGGCTCAATGCAGCAGGTGAGAAGGTCGGCAACTTCGGCCACAACGGCGACGTGTCCCGCAAGTTCATTGCCGGCGCCTTCGACTGGGGCATCACGCCGCAAGCCCTGCTGCAGCTGAACTTCGACTACCAGGAACGCAGGATCGCCGCCCAGCCCGCGGTGGGCCCTTACCTGGATGGCACGCTGCCGTCGCCGGTCAACCCGCGCGTGCTGCTGGGCCAGCCCTGGCTGCAGTACGAGACCAAGACCTACAACGTCGGCGCGGACTTCAACTACCGCTTCAACGACGACTGGAGGCTCACCAGCCGCGTAGCACAGTCGTACAACGACCGGGTCGCGGCGTTTCCCGATATCTACAACGTCAGCCGCGGCGGCGACATCCTCTCCGGCGATATCTACCTGAACCCGGACCAGAACTTCCGCGTTCTCTCCACCGATACCTACATCTCCGGCAACTTCAACACCGGGCCGATCCGGCACCAGATGGTGGCGGGCATCTCCACGCGCAATTTCAGCGCGGTGGAATCCGGCTTCACCGTGCTTGGGACCACGGTGGGCAATATCTACCAGCCGGTCTACTCGCCGCAGCCAACGAACCTGACCTTCCCGAAAAAGAATATCTCGAAGAACTACCAGCCCAGCATCTTCATCAGCGACGTGATGGCGCTGTCGCCCAAGTGGGACCTGCTGATGGGTCTGCGCCATATCCGCTACAAGAACGACAGCATGCCCGCCTCGGGCAAGAACACCGAGCAAAGCGCCAGCGTCAACGCGCCCTCCTTCGCGCTGACGTTCAAGCCGCTGGCGAGCCTGTCGGCCTACGTCAGCTACGCCGAAGGCTATGAGCAGCCCGGCCCCGCCGGCTACGACACCAACAATGCGGGCGAGAACATGCCGCCGCTGAAGACGCGGCAATACGAGTTCGGCGTGAAGTCGAAGGTGACGGACAACCTGTTGCTGACCGGCGCAGTGTTCCGCCTGGAAAAGACCCTGCAGTATGTGAACGCGGACCACTTCACCGTGCAAGGCGGCACCCAGCGCCATACCGGGCTGGAACTCACCGCCAATGGCCGGCTAACCGGCGCGCTGTCGGTGGTGAGCGGCCTGGCGCTGCTGCACACCGAGGCAGACAGCCCGGCCGACCCGACCGTGGCTGGCAAGCGCATTGCCGATGTGCCGAACTTCCAGGCGAGCACCTTCCTCGACTACCGGATCGGCGCGCTGCCGGGAATGAGCCTCAATGGCGGGGTGTATTACGTTGGCCGCCGAGCCCTGAACGCGCAGAACACCAGCTGGATGGCGGGCTACACCCGCTTCGATGCCGGTGCGCGCTACGCCACGCGGTTGGGGAGCTACCGCACCACATTTGCGCTCAGCATCCAGAACCTGACCGACAAGCGCTTCTGGGCAGCCGGCGACCCGAGCATCAACGGCGCCTGGGCCGGCAGGCCGCGCACGGTCTGGCTGTCGGCGCAGTTCGACATGTGAGCATGGGGCTGGCGGGCATGGCCAGCCCGCCAGCCTTAAGAGTTTCTTAAGCCGCTGTGCCCTATCCTTGTCGCATCGCCAGAATCCCACGTGCCCGATGCCGACGCTCCTTGCCCTGAACCTCACGCTGTTCCAGCACCTGAACGCCCCCGCCGGGCTGTCAGGCGCCGGCTTGTGGGTGGCCGCCTTCCTCGCCGAAGCGCTGATCGCGGCCGCGCCGCTGGTGCTGGCCGCCGGCTGGCTGCGCGGGCGGCCGGGTGAGCGCCAGATGGTGATCAGCGCACTGGCGGCCGTGGCACTGGGCGGGCTCTGCTCGACCTTGTTCAGCCTGCTGCTGCCGATGCCGCGGCCCTTCATGGCTGGCATCGGACACACCTACCTGGCGCATACCGCCGACCCCTCCTTTCCGAGCGACCACGTCACGCTGCTGGCCGCGCTGGCCTTCGTCCTGCTGCGCGCGCCTGGCAGGGCCCAGCGCCTGAGCGGGACCGGCTTGCTGGTAGCCGCGGCACTAACGGGCTGGGCCCGTGTCTTCCTCGGCGTACACTTTCCACTGGACATCGTCGGCGCGTTCGCGATCGCGGCATGCTGCGCGGCCGTGGCTACGTCTGCCTTCGCGCGCCCGGTGCTTGCCGCTGTCACGGTGCGTGCAGAGCAACTTTACCGACACCTGCTGGCCTACCCCATCGCACGCGGATGGCTCAACCCATGACAACCACTGACACGCTGCCGCCCCTTGCCGCCGTTGGCGCCCTGCCGTCAACGCGCGATGCCGACGCCAGCCTTGGCATCATCGGCCTCGAAGGCGCCGGCCGCGGGCCGTTCAGCCTCACCGTCGAGCCCGGCAGTTGCGTGATCCTGTCCGGCGCTTCCGGCGCGGGCAAGAGCCTGCTGTTGCGCATGATTGCCGATCTCGACCCCAATCGCGGGCAGGTCCGGCTGGGCCAGTCCCCGCGCGAGAGCATGAGCGGACCGGCCTGGCGGCGCCAGGTCATGTACGTGGCGGCCGAGTCCGGCTGGTGGGGCGACGACGTGCTCGAACATATGGCGGACGTGCCGGCGGCCCAGGCGCTGCTGGCGCGGCTGCGCCTGCCCGCGGACATCCTGCAGGCGCCCGTGAGCCGCCTGTCCACCGGCGAGCGCCAGCGCCTCGCGCTGATTCGCGCGCTGGTGCGCCGTCCGCGCTTCCTGCTGCTGGATGAGCCGACCTCGGCGCTGGACGCCGAGACCACGCTGGCCGTCGAAGCGCTGCTGCACGACTGCAAGGCACAGGGGCTCGGGCTGCTGATCGTCTCGCACAATCCCGCGCAGGCGGCACGCCTGCAGGACCGGCACTATCGCCTCGGCGCCGCCGGGCTGGAAGCGGTGGCGGCATGAGCCCGATCCCGCTCACAGCCTATGACCTGGCGCTGGCCAGCCTGCTGGTGCTGGCTGGCGCGGGTGCCTCGCTGGCAATGTCGCTGGACGTGCACCGCAGCCTGCTCTGGGCCGCGGGCCGCATGGTGGTGCAGCTGCTGCTGGTCGGCCTGGTGCTGCGCACGGTGTTTGGCTTGTCGTCGCCGCTGGTGACCGCGTTGACGGTGGCAGCCATGATCGCAGCGGCCGCCCGCGAGGTGGGCAGCCGGCAGGAGCGACGCCTGGCGGGGCCCTGGCACGCGCTGATCGGCGCCGCCGCGGTGAGCCTGCCGACGCTGCTGGTGACCGTGCTGGCGCTGACCACGGCCTTGCGCCCGACACCCTGGTATGACGCCCGCCACGCCATCCCGCTGGCCGGCATCATCCTGGGCAATGTGATGAACGCTGCGAGCCTGGCGCTCAACGGCGCCTTTACCGCGGTCTGGCACCAGCGCGCCGCCATCGATGCGCGCCTGGCACTGGGCGACGACCGCCATGCGGCGCTGCGCGTGATCGTGCGCCAGGCGGTGCGCAGCGGCATGCTGCCCACCATGAACACCATGGCGGCGGCCGGCATCATCACCATGCCAGGCATCATGACCGGCCAGATCCTGGCCGGGATGGACCCGATCGCCGCGGCCCGGTACCAGATCCTGCTGATGTTCCTGCTCGCCGGCGGCAGCATGCTGGGCGTGATCCTGGCCGCCACGCTGGCGGTCCGGCGCCTGACCGACCACCGCCACCGCTTGCGCCTGGACCGGCTGCAACGCCGTTGACCCCGGGACACCAGCGAATCACCCATAAACCAAGGAACCCTTGCCATGCGCCTGCTGCTGGTGGAAGACGACCCGATGATCGGTGAAAGCGTGGAGGAAGGCCTGCGGGCCGAAGGCTACGCGGTCGACTGGGTCAGGGATGGCCGCCTCGCCGATGCCGCGCTGGCCGCCAATGCGCCAGGCACCTACGATGCCGTGCTGCTCGACCTTGGCCTGCCCGGCCGCTCCGGCGAGGAGGTGCTGCGGCAACTGCGCGCCCGCGGGCTGGCGCTGCCGGTGCTGATCCTGACCGCGCGCGACGCCACCGCCGACCGCGTGCGCGGCCTGGACGCCGGCGCCGACGACTACCTGGTCAAGCCGTTCGACCTGGACGAGTTGTTCGCGCGCATCCGGGCCCTGCTGCGCCGTAGCGCCGGGCGCGTCAGCACCGAGCTGGCGCATGGCCCGGTGCGCCTGGACCCCGCCACGCGCGAGGTGCGCTGCGCCGGCGAGATCGTTGCGCTGTCGATGCGCGAGTTCATGGTGCTGCAAGCCTTGATGGAGCAGCCCGGCCACGTTGTGACCCACGAGCGCCTGCGCGAGGCGGTCTACAACATGAACGAGGAAATCAGCAGCAATACGGTGGAAGTCCATATCCACGCGCTGCGCAAGAAGCTTGGCGCCGACTTCATCCGCAATGTGCGCGGTGTCGGCTACAAGCTGGGCGGCCCGGCATGAGGACGATCCGCGCCCAGTTGCTGGCCGGCCTGCTCGGGGCCATGCTCGCGTGCGCCCTGGTGGCGGGCGCCGCCGCTTATTTCAAGGTGCGGCGCGAAGCTAACGAGGTCTTCGATGCGCAACTGCAGCAAGCGGCGCGCATGCTGCCACCCCATCTGGAGCGCGACGCCACGCCGCCGCTGGGCGGTAGCGAACTTGACGAAGAGATCGTGGTGCAAGCCTGGGATGTGCAGGGTCGCCAGATCTACGCCTCGCATCCGGTCAAGCTGCCGCGCGCGGACCTGCCGGGCTTTCATGACCTGCAAGTGAGCGGCAGCGAATGGCGCATCTACGGCGTGCTCACCGGGGATCGCTATGTGCAGGCTGCGCAATCGGTGGTGTTTCGCCGCAAGCTGGCGGCCTCGCTGTCGCTTGGCGCGCTGCTGCCCATCCTGGCGCTGGTGCCGGTGCTTGGCTTGTTGATCCACCTGGTGGTCAGGCGCTCGCTGCGCCCGGTGGAGGAGATCGCGCACGCGGTCGGCAGCCGCTCGGCGGACACCCTCGCGCCGCTGCACGCGCACGGCTGGCCGCCGGAGCTGGTGCCGGTGGTGGAAGCCCTCAATGCCCTGCTGGCCCGCCTGCAGCAATCCATGGACACCCAGCGCGCCTTTGTCGCCGACGCCGCGCACGAACTGCGCACGCCGCTCACCGCGCTCAAGCTGCAACTGCAGCTGGCCCTGCGTGCCGACAGCGAAGACAAGCAGAAACTGGCACTCGCCAAGCTGGGCGAGCGCCTGGACCGCACCACCCACCTGGTGGCGCAGTTGCTGACGCTGGCACGCAGCGAGGACGGCGCCCCTGCCACCCAGGCCCCGCTCGCCGAAGTGCGCTTGCACGATGTGGCGGTGCAGGTGGTGCGCGAGTTGCTGCCCATGGCGGAAGCCAAGGATGTGGACCTGGGCCTGGACGCGAGCGCGCCCGAATGCCGGGTGCGCGGCGTGGCCGGCGATCTCTTCATCCTGCTGCGCAACCTGGCTGACAACGCGATCCGCTACACCAGCCCCGGCGGCCGGGTCGACCTGCGCATCGAATGGCGCAACGGCGCGCCGATGCTGGGCGTGAGCGACACCGGCCCAGGCATCGCGCCGGCCGAGCGCGATAATGTGTTCCATCGCTTTCACCGCGGCGACGCCAGCGACGCGCATGGCAGCGGACTGGGCCTGGCGATCGTGCAGAGCATTGCCGCGCGCCATGGCGCCACGGTGCTGCTGGAGGACGGACCCGGGGGCCGCGGGCTTACGGTGGCCGTGGTGTTCCCGCCCGAGGGCGGCGCATGAGCAAGCCTGCCCGCATGGCCGCCTGCCTGCCCCTGCTGCTGGCGGCCGGCTGCACGCTCTATCGCCCGCAGCCCCTGCCCACGGCCACGGACTTTGCCGCGGACCCGGCGCATGTGCAGGTCGACGCCGCCAGCATGTCGTTGCCCGCACTGGCCGCGCACCGCTTCGATCCCGCCAACGGGCTTGATATCACCGACGTGGCCATGCTGGCTGTGGTGAACAATCCCGATCTCAAGATTGCCCGCGCCGGGGCGCATGTGTCGCAGGCGCAGGCCTTCGCCGCCCGGCTGCTGCCCGACCCGCAGTTCAACCTGACGCGGGACTTCCCCGTCATCGGCGGCCCCGGCACGTCCACCGCGTTCAACGCCGCGCTTAGCTATGCGGTGAGCAGCCTGCTCACCTATGGCAGCACGCGCGACGCTGCCCGCGCCGAAGCGCAACAGGCCGATCTCAACCTGCTGTGGCAGGAGTGGCAGGTGGTGGCGCAGGCGCGCATCTTGTTCGTCCGCCTCGACGCCGCCGCCCGGCGCATGGCGCTGCTGGCGCGCACGCGCGCGGTGCTGGCCGATCGCTACCAGCGCACCAGCGCCGCGCTGGACCGTGGCCTGCTCACGCTGGATGTGGTCACGCCCAACCTGAGCGCGCTGCAGGATGTCGACAAGCAGATCCACGACCTGGAGCGCCAGGTCAACCAGGCTCGGCACGATCTCAACCAGTTGCTCGGCATCGCCCCCACCACGGAGCTAGCGCTCAAGGACGGCATGGCGCCGGCGGCGCTCGATGCTGCGGCGGTACGCGCGCTGCTGCCCGCGCTGCCGCGCCGCCGCCCGGACCTGCTTGCGCTGCAAGCCGGCTACGCCGCGCAGGACGCGCGCTACCGCGCCGCCATCCTGGGCCAGTTTCCCAGCCTCAATGTGGGCGTGCAGCGCACCCGCGACACCAGCAATACGTATACCCGCGGCTTTGGCATCACCATGAGCCTGCCCATCTTCAACGGCAACCGGGGCGAAGTGGCGATCCAGCAAGCCACCCGCGACAAGCTGCGCACGGAGTACCAGCAGCGCCTGAATGCCAGCAACGCCGAGATCGAGCGCCTGCTGGCAGAGCAGCAGATCAACCAGCGCCAGCTGGCCGAGACCAGCGCCGCGCTGGCGGGCCTGCGCCAGGCCAGCGAGCGCATGCGCGCCGCATTTGCCGCCCGCAACATCGACGCGCTGGCGCTGGCCACGCTGGAGCTGAGCGTGCTGGCCAAGGAAGTCGAGCGGGTCGACCTGGAGCAAGCCATGCGCGAACAGCAGATCGGCCTGCAAGCCCTGCTCGGTGGCGATCCGCCCGGCGCGCCGCCGGCCTGAGTCCCACGCAATACCTTAATGCGCCGCTTCGGCCGCCCTTCGTCATGCCCCCTTTGAGAAAACCCTTGATCCTGTGCGGCGCCCTCGCGCTGGCCGCCGCGGCCGGCTGGGCCTGGCTGCGCCCGGCAGCACCGCCTCCCAAGGACGGCGCCGAGGTGGTCGCCAGCGTGTCGACCGTGGCCGCCCGCAGCGCAACCCTGCCACTCATCATGACCGTCTTCGGGGAGATCTCGCCCGGGCGCGAGCAGAGCATCAGCTTTCCCCGCGCCGGCCAGGTGCAGCGCCTGCCCGTGCTGCCGGGGCAGCGCGTGGCCAAGGGCGAGCCGCTGGCCACACTGGTCAGCGATCCCATGGCCGAGGCGGCCTATCGCCAGGCGCTGGCGGCCCTGACGCTGGCCGAGGGAGAAGCCCAACGCACGGGCGAGCTGTTCGCGCTGCAACTGGCCACCGCCGGCCAGGTCCAGACGGCCAGCAAGGCCGTGGCAGACGCGCGAGCCAATGCCGAGGCGCAGCGCAAGCTGGGCGGCGATGTGGCCAGCGCGGTGGTGGCCGCGCCCTTCGATGGCGTGGTGGTGGCGGTCAACGTGGCCCAGGGCGAGCGCGTGCAGCCCGGCACGGCGCTGGTCCGGCTCGGACGCATCGATAGCCTGCGCGTGGTGCTTGGCATCGAGCCGGCGGAGCGCATGCGCGTGCATCCCGGCGATGCCGTTACGCTGTCGCCGCTGCAGGCGCCCGCCACCACCGCGCAGGGCAGCATCGGCGAACTGCAGGACCTGATCAATCCCAAGACCCAGTTGATCGATGCCGTGGTCACGCTGCCCGCGCGTGCCGCGGTGGATTTCGTGCCCGGCATGCGAGTGCGCGCGGAGATCCGCACCGGCGAGCAAGCGGGCTGGGTGGTGCCCAGGCTGGCGGTGCTCAACGATGCGGCCGGCGCCTATCTCTACCAGGTGCGGCAAGGCAAGGCCCGCCGGGTAGCGGTGCGCGTGCTGGCCGAACAGGACCAGTCGCTGAGCGTGAACGGCCCGCTGGACGCCGCGCTGCCGGTGGTGAGCCGTGGCAACTATGAGCTGGCCGATGGCATGAAAATACGCCTGGGGGCCGCGGAGCCGGCACGATGAGCACCGCGCGCTGGGTCCACGGCCATCGCCGCTCCATCCTCTTCCTGGTGGCGCTGCTCGCCATTGCCGGCCTGGTCTCGGCCTTGCGCCTGCCGGTCTCGCTGTTCCCGACGGTGGAATTTCCGCGCGTGGCGCTCTCGCTCGACGCCGGCGACCGCCCCGCCAGCCAGATGGAGCTGGAGGTGACGCGGCCGGTGGAAGAAGCGGTGCGCCGCATTCCAGGGGTGGCCAACGTGCGCTCGCGCACCAGCCGCGGCAGCGCCGAGGTCTCGGTCAATTTTGCCTGGGGCACGGACATGGCGGCCGCCACGCTGCAGGTCAGCGCGGCGGTGGGCCAGATCCTGCCGCAGTTGCCGGCCGGCACGCGCCTGACCACGCGGCGCATGGACCCGACCGTGTTCCCGATCATCGCCTATAGCCTGACCGCGAGCGGGACCTCGCTCACCGCGCTGCGGGACCTGGCCGAGTACCAGTTGCGGCCCCTGCTGACCGGCGTGGCGGGCGTGGCAAGCGTGCAGGTGTCCGGCGGCGCCGTGGAGGAAACCCGCGTCAGTGTCGATCCGCGCCGGCTGCAGGCCTATGGCCTGTCGATGGACGACGTGGGCCGGGCGCTGAGCGCGGCCAATGTGATCAGCGCGGTGGGCCGCCTGGAGGACCACTACAAGCTCTACCTGGTGGTCTCGGACACGCGCTTCAAGGATCTCGGCGCCATTCGCCAGACAGTGCTCGCCTCCGGCACCAACGGTCTGGTGCGGCTGGACGACGTAGCCACTGTCGAGCGCTCGACCCGGCCGGAGTGGCTGCGCGTCACCGCCGACGGCAAGGACGCGGTGGTGCTGGCGGTATTCCAGCAGCCCGGCAGCAACAGCGTGCAGATCGCGCGGGACATCCGTGCCGCGCTCGATGGCTACGCCGCGCAGTTGCCGCGCGACGTCAAGCTGTCGAACTGGTACGACCAGAGCCAGCTGGTGACCGCATCGGCCACCAGCGTGCGCGATGCCATCCTGATCGGGGTGGCGCTGGCAGCCGTGGTGCTGATGCTGTTCCTGCGCAGCTTGCGCATCACCGTGATCGCCGTGCTGGTGGTGCCGGCGGTTCTGGCCACCACGGTGGTGGTGCTGCAATTGTTCGGCATGAGCTTCAACATCATGACGCTGGGCGGCATGGCGGCCGCGGTGGGCCTGATCATCGACGATGCCATCGTCATGATCGAGCATATCGAGCGGCGCCTGGCCGCCGCTACCGGCGGCCATGAGGACACGCCCCGCCGGGTAATGCTGGCGGCCATCGAGTTCTTCCGCCCGCTGGCCGGCTCCAGCGCCGCCACCCTGATCGTGTTTGCCCCGTTGGCCCTGCTGACCGGCGTCACCGGCGCCTTCTTCAAGGCGCTGTCCATCACCATGGCCTCCGGCCTGGCGATCTCGTTCCTGCTGACCTGGCTGGCGGTGCCGCTGCTGGCGCAATACCTGCTGCGCGGACACCGCCCGGCGGCTGCGTCCGGCAGGTTCACCGCCTGGTGCCACCGCCGCTACGGGCTCTGGCTGGCGCGCGCGCTGGCGCGGCCGTGGCAGGTATTCGCCGCGATGGCCGTGCTGCTGGCAGCCGGCGCGATCGCGTTCCAGCATGTGGGCTCGGGCTTCATGCCGGCCATGGACGAAGGCGGCTTTGTGCTGGATTACCGCTCCCCGCCAGGCACGGCGCTGTCGGAGACCGACCGGCTGCTGCGCCAGGTGGAGGGCATCCTCGCGGCCACGCCCGAGGTCGAGACCTATTCGCGGCGCACCGGCACCGGCCTGGGCGGCGGACTGTCGGAAACCAACCAGGGTGACCTCTTTATCCGGCTCAAGAACGGGCCGCGCCGCCCGGTCGACCAGGTCATGCAGGACATCCGCGCACGCATCGAGCACGAGGTGCCGGGCCTGAGCGTGGAACTGGCGCAGTTGATGGAAGACCTGATCGGCGACCTGACCGCGGTGCCGCAGCCGGTGGAGATCAAGCTGTTCGCCCAGGACGCCGCCACGCTGCCGGCGCTGGCCGACCGGGTCGCCGCCAGCATCGGCAAGATCAACGGCATCGTCGACGTGAAGAACGGCATCAATCCCGCCGGCGACGCCATCAATGTGCGGGTCGACCGGGTCAAGGCCGCCGTGGAAGGACTGGACCCGGACGCCATCACGCGGGCGCTGCAGACCTACCTGGCGGGCACGGTCACCACCTCGGTGGCGCAAGGGCCCAAGATGGTCGACGTGCGGCTCTGGACCCCGCCCGGGCTGCGCGCCACCGACGCCAGCCTGGGCGAGCTGCCGCTGCGCGCGCCGGATGGCCACCTGGTGCCGCTGCGGCGGGTAGCCACGCTGGAGCCGGTCAGCGGCCAGGCCCAGATCACGCGCGAAAACCTCAAGCAGATGGTGGCGGTGACCGCGCGCATCGAAGGCCGCGACCTGGGCTCGGTGATCGCCGACGTCAAGGCAGCGCTGGCACGGCCGGGCGCGCTGCCGCGCGGCAGCTACTACGCGCTGGGCGGCCTCTACGAGCAGCAGCAGATCGCCTTCCACGGGCTGATGATGGTGTTCGCCGCGGCCGCCGCGCTGGTCTACCTGCTGTTACTCTTCCTGTACGAGAGTTTTCGGCTGGCGAGCGCCATCCTGTGCGTGTCGCTGCTGTCGGTGTCCGCGGTCTTCATCGGCCTGTGGGTCACCGGCACCGAGCTGAACATTTCCGCCATGATGGGCATGACCATGATCATCGGCATCGTCACCGAGGTGGCGATCTTCTATTTCTCGGAGCAGCGGGCGCTGGCCGGCGACGGCGCGCCCACGCGCGAGGGCCTGGCGCACAGCCTGGTGGAAGCCGGCAAGCAACGCATGCGGCCGATCGCCATGACCACGCTCGCCGCCATCCTCACCCTGCTGCCGCTGGCCCTCGCGCTGGGCCAGGGTTCCGAGATGCAGCAGCCGCTGGCCATCGCCATCATCGCGGGCCTGCTCGTGCAGTTGCCGCTCGTGCTGCTGCTGATGCCGGTGCTGTATGCGCTGATGCACCGCAAGGCCGCGCGCGCCTGAGGCCCAGATCCATGTCAAACCAGTCCGGAGTTCCGATGCATCCCCAATCCGACTCTCGCTCCCCTGCGTTCTTCGCCCGGCGGGTGGCCGGCCTGCCCACGGCCCCGTGGCTGCTCGCCGGGCTGCTGATCCTGCTGCTGTGGTTCGGCACGCTCGATTTCCGGCACCTGCTCAGCTCCGATGAAGGCCGCTACGCCGAGATCTCGCGCGAGATGTTCGCCAGCGGCGACTGGGTGACGATCCGCTACAACGCGCTCAAGTACTTCGAGAAACCGCCTTTCCATATGTGGGTGACGGCGCTGTCGTACACCCTGTTCGACGTGGGCGACTGGCAGGCGCGGCTGAGCGTGGCGCTGTTCGGCATGGTCGGGCTCATCGCGTCGATGTTCGCGGCCACCCGTTGGTACGGCATCCGCGCCGGCCTGCTGACCGGCCTGGTCCTGGTGGCCGCGCCGATGTGGAGCGTGGCTTCGCACTTCAACTCCGTGGACATGACGCTGTCCGGCGCCATGGCCTGCGTGCTGGCCTTCATGCTGGTGGCGCAGCATCCTGCTGCCACGCCGGCGGCCCGGCGCTACTGGATGTGGGCTTGCTGGGTAGCGATGGGCGTGGCGATCCTGACCAAGGGGCTGGTGGGCATTGCCCTGCCCGGCCTCGTGCTGGTCATCTACACCCTGATCTCCCGGGATTTCGGCCTGTGGCGCCGCCTGCACCTGATCACCGGCATCGCGCTGATGCTGATCGTCACGGTGCCCTGGTTCTGGCTGGTGTCGGAGCGCAACCCCGAATTCCTGAATTTCTTCTTTATCCACGAGCACTGGCAGCGCTACACCTCGACGGTGCACTCGCGCAAGGGCCCGCTGTGGTACTTCGTGCCGTTGCTGGTGGCGGGCTTCGTCCCCTGGCTGGGGCTGGCGCCGCGCATGTGGGAGGTGGTCCGCGAGGATGGCGCCGCGGCGCGCGTGGCGGCGGTGCGGCCGTTCCGGCCGGCGCTGTTGCTGGCCGTGTGGGCCGTTGCGATCTTTGTTTTCTTCAGCCTGTCCGGCTCCAAGCTGCCCGGCTATATCGTGCCGATCTTCCCGGCGCTGGGCATGCTGGCAGCCATGGCGCTGGAGCGCATCGACGAGCGGGGCTGGCGCCGGCAACTCAACGCCATGCTGGTGATCATGGCGATCGGCTTGCTGGCCAGCCCGGTGGTGGCCACGCTGCATTCCAACCATACCGCGACCGCAGACTACCGCCGCTACGCGGTCTGGGTGGCCGCTGCGTTTGTCGTGATGCTGACGGGCCTGTGGCTGGCGCGCCGGCTGCTGCGCACCCACGGCCTGATGCCGAGCATCCTGGTCTACACGCTAGCGCTGTTCACGGGCTTTACCACCGCGCTGCTCGGACACGAATCGATCGGCGGCGCGGCCTCGGGCGCCAGCCTGGTGCCGGCCATCCGGGCGGTGCTCAAGGACGACATGCCGATCTATGGCGTGCGCACGCTGGACCATACCCTGCCGTTCTACCTGCGCCATACCACCGTGATGGTGGAGCACCCCGACGAGCTGGAGTTCGGCACCCAGCAGGAGCCGCAGAAATGGCTGCCTACGCTCGACAGCTTTATCGCGCGCTGGCGCGAGGGGCCGCCGGCGCTGGCGATCATGTCCGCCGATACCTATCGCGAGCTGACCACGCGGCAGGTGCCGATGCACCTGGTTGCGCAAGACCAGCGGCGTATCGTGGTGGCCAATTTTCCGGTGCCGCCTTCGCCTGGCCGCTGAGCGCGGCTCAGGCGTATTCAGAACACCACGCCATCCAGCTTCTCATGGTGGCTGGCGCACAAATAGTAACGATTATCATTTATAATCCGCGCCCAACCCTTCCCTTGTTCCAGACCCCTTCTCACGCGCGGTGCCCTCCGATCCCGATAACCAGAATCTGCTCGCCACCCTGGTCCGGCATTACGAGGACCTTGTTGAGCACGTGCGGCGCCGTTTCTCCGGCCGCAGCTTCGCGCGCGACGTAGTGCACGACCTGTGCGTGCAACTGCTGGAGCGCCCTGCGCGCGAAACGGCCCGCCAGCCGCTGGCGTTTCTGCGGCGCGCCTCGCTCTACCGCGCCATCGACCGCCAGCGCGCCGAGTCCAGCTATGCGAATATCGTGGTCTCGGTTGATGAACTGCCCGAGCTGCCTGGTCACGAGGGCGATGGCGCGCAGCAGCTCCACCTTGCGCAGCAGATCCAGGCGCTGCGCAAGGCCATCGAATCCCTGCCGACACGCTGCCGCCAGGTCTTCCTGCTGCACCGCCTGCACGACATGACGCAAGAAGAGGTAGCCAGCGCGCTCGGCATCACGCGCAATATGGTGGCCCGCCACATGGCGCGCGCCATGCAGACGCTCAGGCCGGCACTGGACCTGCCCGTGATGGCGCCCGCGCTGCCTGCGGCGCGGCCAATGCCCGCCGCGATACCACCCAATGCCACCGTGAGGCCGCCAGATGGACAAGCCGCCTAGCACCGCACGCAAGATGCCGCCCTCGCCCGCCGATCCGCTGGCGCCGTTCAAGGACGAACTGCGCCCGTACTTCCCCAGCAAGGATGCCCTGCTGAAGGAGGCCCGCGCGTACCGCCGGGGGCGATCGCGCACGATCAAGGCAGTGGCCGCACTGGCCCTGGCCTTCAGCGCGCTATGGCTTGCCGATCCGGCCTGGCAGACCGAGCACCTGGCCACGCGCATTGGCGAGCGCAGCGAATGGACACTGCGCGACGGCACCCGCATCCAGCTCAACACCGCCTCGGCGCTCGTCGTCGAGAACCACTTGCGCAGCCGCCGCCTGCGGCTGGAGCAAGGCGAAGCCATGTTTACCGTTGCGCATGGGTGGCGCAGTTTCGTGGTGACGGCGGCCGGTGCCGAGATCCGCGATATCGGCACCGTGTTCAATGTACGCAGAGATGGCGCCACGGTAAGCGTGGCGGTGGTGCAAGGCGCGGTTGAGGTGTCGCCGCGAGCGGGCAACCGGGGTACGCTGCTGGCCGGCGGCCAGGCCATGTCCGTCAGCGCTGGACAGCTCGGCGTGCCGGCCGGCTTCGGGGCGGACATCGTGGCCTGGGCCGACGGCAAGCTGGTGCTGGATGGCACGCCGCTGCGCCAGGTGGTGGCCGAGATGCAGCGCTACCGCCGCGCGCCGATCCGCTTGCGCGACGACCGTGCCGGCAACCTGCGCCTCTCAGGCGAATACCGCATCAATGACATGGAATCCCTGGTCGATGCGCTGCCCGATATCCTGCCGATCAGCATGACCCGCGCAGCGGATGGCGCCATCGACATCAGCTCTCGTTGAGTTCAGGCCGGTGAAGATGCGGGGGCCGGCGCCATCAGGTCTTCGAGAAAATACGCTGAAAGCTGGTGGCGCCCTTCCAGTTCGGCCTTGGCGTACACATTGGCGGCATGCTGGCGCACCGTCTTGGCGCGGCTCTCGCGCAGCGCTGCGATCTCTTCCAGCGACAGCCCCTTGACCAGCAGCAGCGCCACATCTTTCTCCGCCGGGGTCAGCTTCCAGCTTTCGAACTGGTCCTGCATCAGTTGCAGGAAATTGCGCGTCAAGGCGCGGGCGGCGTCGTCACGTTCGGCCCTCGCGCGCTCGCCGGCGTGCGCCGCGTTGCGCAGCGCCACCAGGTCGCGCGCGGCGCGCTCCCGTTCCCGCACAAACACATAGAGGATCCACACGAAGACCAGCGTGGCGATGGCCTCCACCACCAGATGGTAGTTGACGCCGCCGGTCAGGTGGATCTGACTCAGGTCCCAGACCTGGTAGGCCGGGAAGAAGGCGAGCAAAAATAAAAGCTTGGGCGACATTGGGATGGATTTCCGGGCATGCGGGCAACGAAAACCCGCTCGCGCTGACGGCGCGAGAACGAAATGTAACTGATTCTCGTTACCAAGAAAAGCCCAAACTTCGGTGGCGTCTCGGATCGGCCAAAAAAGCGCCTCTTTCGATACCTATCCGTACCGGGACATATGTCCCGCAGCCCTTCCGTAACACCCGCAAGGCCAATGCCCACGCGGCAAACAGCCCGCGCACACAGGGCAGATGTCCAGCCCGCGCGAACTTCCGTTGAATACAAGAATGATTCGCATTAACCTCCGCTGACTTCTGCTCCGAGGGCATTGCAGCCCGCTGCGAGCGGGCTTTCCACTCTCTGCATCCAGCCAACTTTTCCGCGAGTTTTTCTTTCATGTCACGTGATTCCCGTCCCGGCTTCGTCCCACGCCCCCACGCCATTGCGGCACTGGCTTCCGCGCTGATCGCCGGCCTGCCGCTCGCAGTGCGGGCGCAGGCCGCCCAGTCTTCGCAGTCGGAACAGACCCTGCCCCAGGTCACCACCTCTGCCGGCAAGGTGGCGCCCGGCAGCCTGCGCGACACGGTGACGACCGGCACCAAGACGGACACCCCCTTGCGCGACATCCCGGCCGCCATCACCGTCATTCCCGACAGCGTGCTGCGCGAGCAAGGCGCGGTGGACATGAACTACGCGCTGCAGAACTCCGCCGGGGTGCAGCCTCTGCTGGCCGGAGGCTACGGCTTTGCCAACAACTACACCATCCGCGGCCTGGGCATGCGCTTCCTGCGCGACGGCTACCTCGACGGCCCCACCCAGAACGGCTACTACCGCACCATGTACGACGTGGACCGGATCGAAGTGCTCAAGGGCCCCGGCTCGGCGTTGTACGGCTCCGGCCAGCCTGGTGGCACCGTCAACGTCGTCACCAAGGCGCCGCTCTCGAAGTTCGGCGCGGAGATCGGTGCGTTCGGCGGCAGCTTCGGCACCTGGGGCACGTATGTGGACGTGGGCGGGCCGGTCAGCTCGCAGCTCTCCACCCGGCTGATCGCCGATGTGGAAAAGAGCGACGGCTACCGCGGGCTGTCGCGCGACATCAAGGAGGTCTCGCCCTCGCTGAGCTGGGCGTATGACAACAACAAGACACTGACGCTGGATTACGACCACCGCGATATCCGCATCAAGCCAGACAACTACGGCATCGTGTTCAATGCCCAGGGCAACATCGCCTCGGCCCCGCGCGACTCGCGCTACTACAGCCCGTTCAACGACACCCGGCAAACCATCGACCGCGTCACGCTGAGCCACGACTGGCATATCGATCCCGCGCTCAGCATGCGCACCGCCTTTATCTATGACGAGCGCGGCCTCAACATGACGCGCAATGCCGGCGGCAACGGCGGCAATGCCGCCAACCAGATGACCGGGCGCGCCGTGCGCACCCAGGTGGACGACAGCCAGTTCGCGCTGGTGCAAAACGAACTGGTCTGGAAAACCCGCACCGGCCCGGTCGATCACACCGTGCTGTTCGGCCTGGAATACGCCGACACGCGCATCGACACGGTCCGCACCGGCTACAACCTGCCCAACATCCTCAATATCAACGCGCCGGTGGTCCCGGAGACCACCCTCAACGGCCTCGCGCCGGTGCCGGCGCAGGGCTTCAACCGCAAGCTCAAGCAGGAGGATTTTGGCGTCTACCTGCAGGACCAGCTGGCGCTTGGCGAGCAGTTCAAGCTGCGTGCGGCGGTGCGGACCGACCGCGTCAAGTTCAGCGACGTGGGCACGGCGGGTGGCGCCTTCCGCTCCATCGGCGATACGCAGAACCTGACATCCGGCTCGCTCGGCGCAGTCTGGCAGCCCCGTCAGTCGCTGTCCTTCTATGCCGGGGTTTCGACCAGCAAGTTCATCAACGTCTCTACCGAGCCCGCAGCCCTGAGCCCGCAGCCGGAGAGCGCGTTGCAAAAGGAAATCGGCGTCAAGGCGGACTTCCTGGACGGGCGCCTGCAGACCAACGTCGCCCTGTTCGAGACCGAGCGCAAGAACTACTACATCACGCTGCCCGGCGCGCTCAACCCCACCCCGGACGGCCGCGACCGCTCGCGCGGGCTTGAGCTGGAAGTCACCGCACGGCCTCTGGCCGGCTGGTCGGTGCTGGCGAACTTTGTGGTGCAGAACGTCAAGGTCGAATCCAATGCCCTGGCCTCGAATGCACCGATGGGCGTCGCCAACCGGAGCATCGCTGGCACGCGCCCGACCGGCGTGGCGCGCACCGGCGGACGCCTGTGGACCACCTACGACTTCCAGCAGATGGCACTGCACGGCTGGGGGGTCGGCCTCGGCCTGACCTATAAGGGCGATAGCTACGCCGACAGCCTGAACCTGTACCGCGTGCCGGCCTACGTGGTGCTTGACGCCGCGGTCTACTATCGTCAAAAGACCTGGGACTTGACGCTAAACCTGCGCAACCTGACCGACAAGACCTATTACATCTCGCCGACCTTCTCAGGCGCGCTCCCGGGCGACACCCGCAGCGCGATGCTGACCGCACGCTATCGTTTCCAGTAAGGACATCATGATGCAGACAACCTTGGCCCATAGCGCGCGCAGCACCCGCCGCCGCCCAGGCGCGATCGCACGCATCGCCCTGACGCTCGCCGGCATTGCCCTGGCGGCGCCTGCAGGCGCGCACTACCTGTGGCTGGAACCCGGCAAGCCCCTTGCGCATCTCTACTTCGGCGAGTTCGAGGAAGGCTTGCGCGAGCGCTCGCCGGGGCGTCTGGACGAGATGCCCGCGCCAGAAATCAGCGCCCCGGACGGCGCCGGCAAAACCGTCGCGCTCGATGCCACTCGTGGCCCGCAAGGCTTCAGCTTTGCCATGCCGGCCCAGCGCAAAGCCGTCGTGGCCAGCGAGGGCCGGTACGCCGTAAAAGACTGGACGCATGCGGGGCTCGGCGTGGTCAAGCCGATGTTCTATGCGCGCCTGCTGGGCGAGGCCAAGGCAGGCATGGCCGCGGTGCCGCCCGATACGATCCAGGCGCTCGATATCCTGCCGACGGGCAAGGCCGGGGAATTCCGCGTGGTGTTCCAGGGCGCGCCGCTCCCCGCTACCGACGTGCGGATCATCGCGCCGAATGCCTGGACCCGCGAAGTGGCGACCGATAGCCAGGGCCTGGTCAGTTTCAAGTTCCCGTGGCGGGGCCAGTACATCCTGCACGTAATCCACCTGGAGCGCACGGCAGGCACGTTCGAGGGTGCGCCCTACGCGGCCATCCGCCATCGCGCCACGGCCACCTTGACGACCTCCAGCGGCGCCCGGACCGAAACCCCCACGGCATGGCGCGCCTCCCCAGCGCACTGATGCGGCTTCGGCAAGGTGCAGGCAGAACGCGCGTGAAGTCGCTGCCCGCACGATGCTGAAGGTCACCCGGCGCGCCGGCGCCGCCCTCGCCCTTGCTCCCGGCGGCATGGCGCGCGCCGCCACGCAGGGATCCATCTGGGGAGAGGCCGGCAAAGCTGCCGCCCAAGAGATTGCGGCGAGCGGGCTTGCGGCTTCCATTGCCCGGATCTCGGTGTTGCTGGTGATGCGGCAGTTTCCGTCGCGGCACGCCACCGCCGAGCAGATCTGCCGGGAGATGCTGCTATCCCCGTACCGCACGCCGCTTTCGACGTTCAGGACGGCCATCTACGAGCTCACGGATTCTGGCCTGCTGTGGCGGCTATCCGTGCCCGCCAGCGACCATGCCCCGGCGCATTACTACGAGCTGGCCGACCGCCCCCCGCATGAGCACCTCTATTGCCTTCAATGCCACCGCATGGAAGAGGTGTGCGACGAGCCGCTGATGGGCTTGCAGCGCGCGCGGCTTGCGGCGCAGGGATTGCGTCCCGCCAACATACGCAGCGCGCTCATTGGCCGATGCAGGGATTGCGCCGGCCACAAGGCGCGGCAACAGGACTGAGATCAAACGCCAAAGCGCCGGAACGCATGCCCGGCAGGGTTCAGTCGCGGCCGGTTGCCTTGCGCCCCATGACCTGGTGGATCCAGAACAACGCACAGACAACGACGCCGCCGCCCCAGTGCAGCCACTCCGTCGCGTTGCGCAAGGCTTCGCCATTGAAGTAATAGAGGCCGAAGCCGGTTGCGACCAGTAATGCCACAATGCCGCCGAACAAGCCCCCGGCAAGGCGATTGTGGCGCCGCGTCCAGCAGTACCGGATGTGCACCGACCAGATGACGCCAAGCAGGAACGTGACATAGAACGCCGCTGCCCCGTGCACTCGCATGCTCCAGGCCTGCCACGGCGCGGTGGTTTCCGGCTCGAACGCAAGAAAATGCACAAGCAACCATGCCAGGCCGGTCAGCAGCAGCAACGCAAACGCCGCGTACAAGGCCCAGCGCCGCTGGCGACTGAGGCGCAAGGTCCGGTGCAACTGGCGAGAAGAGAGATGGGGATTCGACATCGGGCCGGAGTGACTGGTAATTCCTGGACACGGAACCGCAAAAGCGCTAGCCGCCTGAATGGCCATCGCGGTAGAGCAAGGTGCGGGCGCCATATCGGGCCAGCAGCGGATGTTCTGGCGCGCGGCACGCCAATACTACCTTGGTCAGGGCATCGGCAAACAGGCACGATGGCGCCAGCACGCTCACGCCTGCGCCAGCGGCTAGCGCGTTTGGCAGGTGCGGGCTGTCGATGCGCGCAGGCGAGCCGGGTTCCGGCCACAGGCCGCCAACGCTGGAACTCGCAAGCGCCGCGTTGTCGAGCCGCCAGACCATCGCCGTGCAGGCTGGCGCACCCGGCTCGCGCAGCGCAACCGTAGCCGGGGCGGTGCCGGCATGGCGCATGTCGCCGCCCGCGTTGACCAGCGCGTAGTCGAGATCGAAACCGCCCAGGGCCTCGACCGCGCAGTCTACCGCGTAGCCCTTGGCAATGCCGCCCAGGTCGAGTTGCAGTGGCCTGTGCTTGCGCACCTTTGTGCCCTCGATGACCCACGCCCGGCCCCCCGCGGCGCGCGGCCTTGGCGTGCCGCGCTCGCAGTCGAACGCGCCGTCGCTCTCGGCCTGCAGCCGGGCCGCGACGGTGAGCACGGCCAGCGTGCGCGCATCCATCTCCACCGGCTGGTCCACCCCGGCCGCATTGAAGCGGCCGATGTCGCTAAAGCGGTCGTGGCAACTCATCAGCCGCTGGACCTGCGCGATCCGGGCAAACGCGGCGCGCACCGCCTGCGCGGCGTCGGCGCCGCGCGCCTGGATATCCACCAGCGTACCAAGCAGCGGGCGGGCGCGGCGGCATGCGCAGGCGGCAGCGTGGCTCACGACGGCGTCACTCCTTCAGCCCTTCACCAGCGCCATTTGCGCCATCACCACGATGCGCCGGATCCCGTCCGTGATATGCGTGCACGACAGCGTGGCGCCACTGATGTTGTCGATGTCGTCCCCGATGCGCAGCGGTGCCTGCGCGGACTTGCCGGTGAACTGGCTGCGCCAGGGCTTGTTGCGCACCTCGTAGCCGTGGCTCTCGCGATAGGCCAGGATCTCCACGTCGCGGATCTCGCCCGCCGGGCTCAGGGCAATGGCATAGTTGATCAGCTCGAACTTGCCGATCACGGCGTCGGCCACGACAAAGCCGAGCACATGGGTGCCCTGCCTAGCCTGCCAGATCCGCCATGCGCTCATGCGTGCCGGCCCGCCGGCACGCTCCGCCAGTTGCCGGAGCTGGTCCGGATTGAGCGCGACCACCATCGGCACGAACTCGGTGGCATCGGCGAACATGAGTTTCTGGCTATCGGCCACGCTCATGTATTCCGCCGCGTGCACGTGGGTGACGACCAACCCGGCGCACGCGGTGGCCGCGGCGCAGACCAGGGCGGTAGGTACAGACCGGTAACGCATCGCATCCTCCTTGTTAGCGGCGGGTGCCGCGAGCAGGCGTTTAGAAATACACGCCCAGGCCAAAATCGACCCGCGTGAAATCGCGATTGATGCGGAAGCGCTGATAGTCGATCTTGAACACGACGTTCGGGTTCAGGTAAAAATTCAGGCCCGCCGTCCACACGATATCGTAGGGCTTGGGGAAGACTGCGCCCGTTGCCGTGACCGGCTGGCTCGGCGTGGCCGAGAAGCCCGGGGCAATGCCTTCGTACCTGGCGCCCATGTTGTAGCGCTCGAAACGCACGAACGGCACCGCACGATAGTTGCCGTGCTGCCACACGTTGTAGGCGGCCTGCAGGTACCACCCATAGAAGGAGGCAGGCATCGGGTTGGCCGTACCCAGGAACTGCGCGTTGACTTGGGCGGTATTGCTGATGCTGCCCTGCGCATAGAGGGCTGACAGGTCCCACTTGCCCGGGTTCCAGCGTGCGTGGGTCTCCCACAAGGTAGAGCGTTGACTGCCCGCGCCCGCCGCCGGGTTGGCATTGCCGGTAAATACCGAGCCGCCCAGCAACAGCGAGGACACGCCACGATAGTTCAGCGAGATGTATTGCGCAGCATTCTTTGCATTTGCCAGGGACATTTCCTGGTGGGTCGCCTGCATCGGCGCCACGCCGTTGATCTGCAGGTCAAGCGCCGAACTGTAGAGCGGCGTCTCCGGCGTGAAATTCCACTTGGATAGGTCCAGGCCGGTGGTCAGCCCGACATTCCAGTCGAGGCCGAAATCCGTATTGCCATGCAGGGCAAAGCCGCCCTCGCGCCAGGTGCTCGGGATGATCAGGGTCTCGATGAAGTTACGGTAGACGCCATAGTACGCAGTGGGCTCGTGGTGCTCGTTGATCAGGCCCACCGGCATCAGGAACACCCCGGCCGTCATGCCCACCTTGTTGGTGAACATGTGATCGATGTAGAACTGCTCGACCTCGAACTCGCCCCGGTCCGAGGAGGACGCGATGGCATGCTCGACCTCGAACTCGGAGGCGAACCGGGTCTTCTCGTCGAAGCGGTAACCGAAGCCGAACACTGCCCGCCCGATATCCGCGCGCGTGTCGTTGGTATTGCGGCTGGGCCGCGCGTAGTTGATCTCGCCGTAGCCGAACACGCTCAGGTTATCCAGCGGCGATGGCTTGGCGGCTACCTGCTGCAGGGTCTCCTGCGAGGCCTGCAACTGCGCCACCTGCGCGGTCTGGTCCGCCTGCTGCCTGGCCTGGGACTGTTGCTGCGTGGCCATGGTGGCGTTCTGGTCCTTCACGGCCTTGAGCTCGGCCTTGAGGGCTTCGAGCTGGCTGGCCATGTCGTCGATCTTGCGCTCAAGCTGCTGCACCACGGCAGGGCTCACTGTCGCCGGCGCACCAAACGCAGGTGCCCCGACCGCGGCCAGCACGGCCGCGGCAATTGTGCTTCTCTTCATCTCACTCCCCCCTTTTCCTGATTATTTGCTTTGCGTGGTAGCTACAACGGGCCCGGCACGGGTGGCGGCAACGCTGGCGGCGGTCGACTGGCACTGCGCCGGAACTGGATAGGCCGACGGGTTGGCGGGATCGAACCCATCTGTCAGGGTGCACAGGAATCGCACCAGGTCGGCGATCTCGCTATTGGTCAGGTTCGGGGCCAGCGACGGGATGTAGGGCACCTCGGTCACGTTGACATTGGCGCCGTAGGCCGTTGGCAGGTCGTTGTAGGGAATATCGGGGGTGCCGTCGGCTTTGACGTACCAACGGGCGGGATCGGTATCGCGCGTGATGTACCACGTCACCGCCTCTTCCAGCGTGTTGAAGACGCCGTTGTGGAAGTACGGCCCGGTCAGCGCGATATTGCGCAGGGTCGGTACCTTGAACGCACCGCACACGCTGGTGCGGCCGGAGAACTCGGTGCGCAGCGGGCCGCACAGCCCCAGGTCGAAGTAGTCGTGATTGGGCGCGCCCAGTGCCGTGCCGTTCTTGGGTACGTAGTCGAGGGTGTTGCCATCGATATTCGCGGCAATCTTCCAGTTGCGCGGGATGCCGACATTGTCATAGCTGAAGTCGGTAAACAGAGCTGGCGTGGTGGCCGTCGGCGTGGACACGTGACAAGCCGTGCAGTTGCCTTTGGCCGGGTTGTTGAACAGCGCCAGGCCATTGAGTTCCTGCGGGGCCAATGCCACGCTGCCCTTCAGGTAGGCGTCGTACTTGCTCGAGAAGGGATGGAAGGATGGGTCTTCCTTCTGGTATTGGGCAAGCGCCTGCCCGATATTGTGCAGCGTGGCTGTCGCATCCTTGACGGAATCCTGGCCGAAGACGGCCTTGAAGTCCGCCAGGTAAGGCCGCGTCAGCAGCTTCGCCAGCACCTCGTCGGCGGATGCATTGGCCATTTCGAATGGCGTCACGAACGGCTGCTCGCCCTGGTCGGCAAGCGACGCCGACCGCCCATCCCGGAAGAACCCGCCGACGGCCTTGCCGCCTGCCGGGAAACTGAATGCCGGCGTGAATTGCGTATAGACAAGCGACGGCGCATTGCGCAGGCCTGGCAGATCCATATTGGGCCCGCCCAGCGGCACGGCCAGCCCGTCATCCGCGGCATAAGCCCGGCTCTGCACATGGCAGGTGGCGCAGGATTGCTTGCCGGAGGCCGACAGTGCCGTATCGGAGAAGATCTTCTCGCCGACCTGCGCCATGGCCGACAGCGAGTTGGCGGCCGGCGTGGCGCTGGACGATGTCGAGCTGCTGTCGCTGCCGCCACCGCAACCCGCCAGCAGCGCAACCGCCAGTGCCGCGCCAACCCAGGCGCGCACGGCTCCCTCCCCGCAGTGCCGCTCCCCGCGACCTGTTCTTGTTGTCATGTCCCTGTGGCTCTTTAAGCGCGATGCTTGCGCGATCGACGGGTCGCATCCGCTGCGAATCACGAATACGAACGATTTGTGTTATCGATTATATGGAAAGAAAAGCAAGCACCGCTAGTAGCCTTTCGGGCTTCGTTGCGGCCCAAGCGAAAGTGTTGCACCGGCACAGCAGATGATGGAAAAAGCGGCCATTTTAATGTAGGCATGGCCGAATTTAGAGGCACTTGCAAACAACTCAAATGCATCTCGAATGTCTGCTGATGACAACAAGACAAAGGAAAGTCACGGTAGATGCACATCGATCACACGCGCCAGATGAGGGAGGTGCTGGCTTCGGCCCCGACCGCCCAGCCTCATTGATGGGCACCAACCACAATGAAAATCAAAGCAATACGCATTTGCAATATAGCCCGGCAATTTAATTAATATCTTGTCTTCCAAAATAATGAAATTATTATATTGATTGAATTCGCCAGTTTTAAATCAGCTAATTGGGAATCAATATCATGAAAGGCGACAAGAAGGTTCTTCAGCTTCTCAATGGCCAGCTGAAGCATGAATTAACTGCAATCAACCAGTACTTTTTGCACGCGCGCATGTACAAGCACTGGGGCTTGAGCGCGCTCGGCAAGCACGAGTATGAAGAGTCGATTGAAGAAATGAAGCATGCAGACAAGCTCATTGAACGCATCCTCATGCTCGATGGGCTCCCAAACCTCCAGGACCTCGACAAACTGCTGCTTGGAGAAAACACCGAAGAGATGCTGGGTTGCGACCTGAAGCTTGAACTTGTTTCACAAGCCAGTTGCAAAGAAGCCATCAAGCACTTTGAGTCCGTCAGCGATTACGTGTCGCGGGAAATCATCGTCGGGATTCTGGATGACACGGAAGAGCACATCGACTGGCTCCAGACGCAGTTGGAGCTTGTCGCGAAAGTTGGCTTGCAAAACTACCTGCAGTCCGCCATGGGCGCTCCCGACTGATACCGGTTCGCCCGGTTTGGCCGGGCGCCGCCCGGCGCCCGGCCACCCTGATGCGCCCTTGCGCATCCAGGCCAATCACACCGCACATCTGCCCGGCGGGTCCCTTCCCCTCGCCTGCGCGGCCGTGATCGTCATTGCCACAGGCATCCCCGCCTTGTTATACTGAGAATCGTTCTCATTTCTTTTATCCGGTGCCGCGCACCTCCTCCCGAGTAGAAAGTGCCCATGCCGGCCGCCGATTCTCCGCTTCAGCGCGACTTGCTCGCGCTTTACAGTGACCACCACCGCTGGCTGTGCGGCTGGCTGCGCAAGAAGCTCGGCTGTACGCATCGCGCCGCGGATCTGGCCCACGACACCTTCCTGCGCCTGCTTGCCCGCGAAGAAGCCATCGCGATCCAGGAGCCGCGCGCGTTTCTCACCACGGTTGCCCAGCGGGTGCTGGCCAATCACTGGCGGCGCGAGCAAATCGAACGCGCCTACCTCGAAGCGCTGGCGCAGATGCCGCAACCGCTGGCGCCCTCGCCCGAAGAGCGCGCCATCCTGCTGGAAACCTTGTTTGAAATCGACCGCTTGCTGGCCGGCCTGCCCACGCCGGTCAAGCGGGCGTTCCTGCTCTCGCAGCTCGACGGGCTTGGCCAGGCCGAGATCGCCACGCAACTCGGTATCTCCGTGACTACCGTGAAACGCTACCTCGTTCGTGCCGGCACGCAGTGCTATTTCGCGCTGCCGGTGGATTGACACCATGCCGCTAAGCACATCCGCAGGAATTCCCCCCGAGGTCGCCACGCGCGCGGTCGAATGGCTGCTCGCGCTGCAAGCCGAGGATGCCACCGGCGCCACGCGGCTTGCCTGGCAGCAGTGGCTGAAAGCCCACCCCGATCACGCCCGCGCCTGGCAACGCATTGAAGCGGTCAATGGCCGGCTGCGCGCGCTCTCGTCGCCGGTGGCCTCGGCCGTGGCCCACGCCACGCTGGCACCGCCGCGCTCGCCGCGGCGCCGCGACGCCGTCAAGACCCTGGCGCTGCTGCTGTTTGCCGGCGGTGGCGCGTGGATGGTGCAAGAGCGCACACCGTGGCGGGAATGGGTGGCGGACGAGCGCACACGCGTGGGCGAGCGGCGCACCGTCACGCTGGCAGACGGCACCGTGGTCTCGCTGAATACCGATAGCGCCTTCAACGTGCGTTTTTCAGGTGCCGAGCGCCGTGTGCGGCTGCTTGCCGGCGAGATCATGGTGATTACCGGTAACGACGGCGGCACGGGGGCGCGCCCCTTCACCGTCGAGACCGCGCACGGAGAACTGCAACCGCTCGGCACGCGCTTCACGGTGCGGCTGCAGCCCGACGCCAGCCGGGTCGCCGTATTCGAAGGCGCGGTGGCCATCCGCCCGCGCGACGGGCATGGCCTGGCACGCACGCTGCAGGCCGGCGAGCAGGCGCGCTTTACCGGCACGGCAATCGGCGAGTCCGAGCGGGCCAACGACGCCGACACCGCCTGGGTCGACAACATGCTCGTGGCCAGCGCCATGCGCCTGGACCGGTTCCTGGCCGAGCTCGGCCGGCATCGTCCGGGGCTCCTGCTCTGCGATCCGGCGATCGCCGGCCTGCGCGTTTCCGGCACGTACCCGCTGGCGGAGACCGACCGCGTCCTCGATATGTTGCGCACCACGCTGCCGGTGGAAATCCACTTCATGACACGCTACTGGGCAACCGTGCGGCCTGCGCGCTCTTAGGCGGGCTCATAGGCGCGCCCCTGGATTTACCCCTTTCATCTCTTTTCACGAAAAAAACTGCCGGAGGTGGTCTGTTTTCGATTCTCGCGTGACATAGGAGGTAAGCGCACCACATCTCCCATCCTCCACCGAGCCATCGAATATGGAACCTCATCAAAACGCCGACGCCTTCGGCTGCCTCAAGCGACATCCGCTAGCGTCCGCCATCGGGCATGTCGCGGTGGCCATGGGCCTCACCACGGCCAGCCTGCTTCCCGGCATGGCGCGGGCGGCAGACGCGCCGGCAGCGCCGGCGCCGGCGACCGCCAGGGCCTACGACATCCCGGGCGGCCCGCTGGAGGGCGCGCTCAACCGCCTGGGCCGCGAAGCCGGCATCCTGCTCTCTTTCCCCACGGAAACCACGGCTGGCCTGCAAAGCAAGGGCTTGCACGGCCGTTATGACGTGCCGGACGCGCTGGCCCGACTGCTGCAAGGCACGGGCCTGGCCGCCGTGGCGCAGGCCAACGGCGGCTATGCGCTGGTCAGGCGCATCGAGTCCTCGGCAGCGGTACCTGGCGCGAGCGGCAACGAGGCCGCCCTGCCGCCGGTCACCGTGCGCGCCGATGCCGCCCGTGAAGACAGCTACCGTGCCCCGCCCACGGCATCCGTGATGCGTTCGGACACGCCCCTGCTCGACACGCCGCAGGTGGTGAACGTGGTGCCGGCCCAGGCGCTGCGCGATCAGCGTCCCCGCAACCTGGACGACGCGCTCGGCAATATCAGCGGCATCACCCAGGGCAATACGCTGGCCGGCACGCAGGACACCATCATGAAGCGCGGCTTTGGCGGCAATCGCGATGGCTCGGTGATGCACAACGGCATGCCCCTGATACAGGGCCGCGGGCTCAACGCGGCGGCCGACAGCGTGGAGGTGCTCAAGGGCCCGTCCTCGCTGCTGTACGGCATCATGGATCCGGGCGGCGTGATCAACATCGTCAGCAAGCGACCCATGCTTGAGCAATACAACGCCATCTCCGTGCTCGGCTCCACCTATGGCCACGGCAAGAACGGCGCGGGCGCCACGCTGGATTCCACCGGCCCCATCGGCACCTCCGGCCTGGCTTATCGCCTGGTGGTGGACCAGGTCGACGAGCAATACTGGCGCAACTTCGGCGAGCATCGCGAGACGCTGGTAGCGCCGTCGCTGGCCTGGTACGGCAAGGACACGCAGGTAGTCCTGTCCTACGAATACCGGAAGTTTCTCTATCCGTTCGATCGCGGCACGGCCATCGACCCGAAGACCAACGAGCCGCTGGCCATCCCCAGCCGGCGCCGGCTGGATGAGCCGTTCAACAGCATGGACGGGCAATCGCACCTGGTGCAGCTGGCGGTCGATCATCAGATCAATGCCGACTGGAAGGGACACTTCGGCTACAGCTACAACCGCGAGAGCTACGACGCCAACCAGTTGCGCGTGTTCGGGGTCAACTCCACCACCGGCGTGCTGTCGCGCAGCAATGACGCCACCCATGGCGCCTTGAGCACGGACAGCTACGGCATTGCCTATGTGGATGGCCGCTTCAATGTGGCCGGGCTGCGCAACGACCTGCAGGTTGGCGTCGACAGCGAGTACCGCAGGATCTACCGGGCGGACCTGCTGCGCCAGAACACCACCCGCACCTTCAACTACCTGAACCCGGTCTACGGGCTGGAGTCGCCATCCAGCACGGTCTCGGCGAGCGACAGCGACCAGACGGACACGCTGCACGACACCTCGTTGTTCTTCCAGGACAGCCTGCACCTGAGCGAGAAATGGATCCTGGTGGGCGGCGCCCGCTTCCTGTCGTACAGCCAGGTGGCCGGGCGCGGCCGGCCGTTCAACGTCAACACTGACATCAACGGCAACAAATGGCTGCCGCGCGCCGGCCTGGTCTACAAATGGACCGAGGCCGTGTCGCTGTATGGCAGCTACACCCAGTCGCTCAAGCCAACCTCGACCATCGCGCCGCTTAGCTCCGGCGTGGTGATCGACTCGGGCGTGCTGCCGGAACAAGCCACGTCCTGGGAGCTGGGCACCAAGCTGGACCTGCCGGGCAGCATGACGGGCTCGCTGGCGTTCTTCAACATCGACAAGAAGAACGTGCTGGTCTCCCAATACAACGACGTGACCCGGCAGACCGACTGGCGCACCTCCGGCCGCGCGCGCTCGCGCGGGATCGAGATGGACGTGGCCGGCCAGATCGGCGAGCGCTGGAACCTGATCGGCAGCTACGCCTATATCGACGCCAAGACCACCGAGGATCCCTTGTACGCGGGCAATCGGCTGTGGAACGTGGCGCAGCACACGGCGTCGCTGTCGGCCGTCTACGACTTCGGCCAGATCTTCGGCGGCGACAAGCTGCGCCTGGGCGCGGGCGCGCACTATGTGGGCAACCGCCCGGGCGATTCGGCCAACAGCTTCACGCTGCCCGCCTACACCGTGGCGGACGCCTTTGCCACCTACGAGACCAAGGTCGGGCAGCGCAAGCTCAGGTTCCAGCTCAACGTGAAGAATCTGTTCAACCGGACCTACTACCCGTCCAGCGTCAATAAGTACTTCGTATCGGTGGGCGACGCGCGTCAGGTCACGCTCCTTTCCACCTTTGAATTCTGAGATAGCGCCACGGATTACCCGATAAGGAATGCAGACACCATGAAGACTGAAGACCCCCACCCCGCCACCTTCGCTGGCGCCCTGGCCAGAACGCTGCGCGCGGCGATCGCCGGCGTGCTGATGGCCGCCTGCGGCGCCGGCATGTCCGCCCACGCCGCGCAAGCCAACGGGCAAGGCAAGAGGATCGCGCTGATCGTCCAGACCGATGGGCCCAACGTGGCTGTCGACCAGAAGATCAAATCGCACCTGGAAGCACGCGGCTACGCGGTCAGCCTCGTCGAGCAGGATCAATCGCCTGAAGCAGTGCGCGACGCGGATCTCGTCGTCATGTCGTCCACCGTCTCGGCCAAGCGCGTCGCGCCCGGATGGCGCCAGTTGCCCAAGCCGCTGCTGACCTGGGAGAACGACTTGCTGGACGACCTGGCCATGACCGGCAAGCGCCACGACGTGGACTTTGGCGAGGCGGCGAAGGAGCGCTATGTGTGGCTGGTCAATGCGCCGCATCCCATTGCCGCGGGCCTGCCGGCCGGGGCGATCAACGTCTACGACCGCCAGGCCGGCATGAGCTGGGGCAAGCCCGGCCTGGGCGCCAGCATCATCGCCACCCTGTACGGCCAGCCTGAGAAAGCGGCCATCTTCGCCTACGAAAAGGGCGCGACGATGGATTATGAATCGCTTGCCCCGGCACGCCGCGTCATGTTCTTCCTCGACAACGATACGTTCACCAACCTTGCGGCGCCAGGGCGGCAGCTCTTCGACGCGGCGGTGGATTGGGCAGTGGGCTTGCGGTAGGACACCGACAAAGGGGGGCTTCCTCCTCGCTTTAATTTACAAAGCATATGCTTGTGTAATTGATGGCGGCGCCTTATTATCCAAGAATTAATTTGGATAATAAGGCAATGACAGCCAGCCTACGCCAGCGTGGCCTTGCTGCTGGTCGGCACCACCACCGAAGTCTTCGTGCCGTATTTCCTGCAAACCTTGCATGGCCACACACCGCTGGCCGCGGGATACCTCACGGCGGCCATGGCGGGTGGCTGGAGCCTGGGCTCGCTGCTCTCCTCCGGCCAGGACGGCGCCCGCGCGGCGCGCCTGCTGCGCGTGGGGCCGGTGCTGTGCGCGGCTAGCTTGCTCGCTCTGGCGCTGGTCGTGCCTGCGGGCGCAAGCCTCGCGCCGGCGGTGCGCACGCTGCTATGCGGGCTGGCACTGGCCGGCGCGGGTGCCGGCGTGGGCATCGGCTGGCCGCACCTGCTGACACACGTGTTGACGCTGGCGCCCCGCGGCGAGGAAGGCATGGCCTCGGCCGCGATCACTACGGTCCAGCTCTACGGCATGGCGATCGGCGCGGCGGTCGCCGGGCTGGTAGCCAATGCGGCCGGGCTCATCACGCCGGGCGGCACGGCGGGCGCGCAGTCCGCCGCTGCCTGGCTGTTTGCCAGCTTTGCCCTGGCACCCACGCTGGCAGCGCTGGCGGCGCACCGGATCACCAGCATGGCGCGATAGCCGGACGGGGCAACGCATGACGCTCGCCCCTCGCATCGGCAACGCCATCAGCATGCACGCAGCCATCGTGCCGTGGCCAGAGGGGCACCTCGGTGGCCTGCGTGTGCCTCATGCCTGAGGCCCGCCCTCGCGCTTCAGCGCCATCGCCAGCACACGAGCCACGTGCATGGCATCGGTGTGGGCACCGTCCAGGATCTGGTGGCGGCAACTGGTGCCGTCGGCCACCACGATGGCATTAGCGGCGCGCTGGCGCACGGCCGGCAGCAGAGACAATTCGGCCATCGCCTTGGACGCCTCGTAGTGCTCGGCCTCGTAGCCAAAGCTGCCGGCCATGCCGCAGCAGGACGATTCCACCGCAGATACCTTCAGGCCGGGGATCCAGCCAAGCACGGTCTGCACCGGCGTGAAGGCGTCGAATGCCTTTTGGTGGCAGTGGCCATGCACCACGGCCTCGCTCGTCTGCAGCGCATCGAGGTCCAGCGCGAGGCGGCCGGCTTTTTTCTCACGCACCAGGAACTCCTCGAACAGGAAGGCCTGCGCGGCCAGCTTCCTGGCCTCGTCGCCATAGCCATAGTTGAGGAACTCATCGCGCAAGGACAGCAGGCACGAAGGCTCCAGCCCGACGATCGGGATGTCGCGGTCCACATAGGGCTTGACCGCATCCAGCAAGCGCCGCGCCTCCTCCTTGGCCTGGTCCACCAGCCCCGCCGCGAGGAAGGTGCGGCCGCAGCACAAGGGGCGCTCGCCCTCGCGGCGGTTGAAATGCACCTTGTACCCCGCTGCCTCCAGCACCTGTTGCGCCGCCCGCGCGTCCTCTGGCTCCATGTAGTTGCTGAAGGTGTCGACGAAGAGCATGACTTCGCGGCCCGGCGTGCCTTGGTGCTTCGCCTTGGCCTTCGACAGGAACGAGGCCTTGAAGCGTGGCAACGAGCGCTGCGGTGCAAATCCCAGCGCCCGCTTCACCACGCCGGAGATACCGGGAATGCTGTCGGCCAGCGCGAGCAGCGCCGGGAAGCGGCTGGCCAGCGGCGCATAGCGCGGCATGAAGGCCACCATGCGTTCGCGCAGGGTGATGCCGTGCCGCCGGGTCCAGGCGTGGCGCGCCTCGATCTTGAACCTGGCCATGTCCACGCCCGTCGGGCAATCGCGCTTGCAGCCTTTGCAGGAGACGCACAGGTCCAGCGCTTCCTTGACTTCCACGCTGGCGAGCCCGTCGTCGCCCAGCTGGCCTGACACCGCCAGCCGCAGCGTATTGGCACGGCCGCGCGTGACGTGCTGCTCGTCCTTGGTCACGCGATAGCTCGGGCACATGGTGCCCGCGTCGAACTTGCGGCAGTGGCCGTTGTTGTTGCACATCTCTACCGCCGCGGCCAGGCCGCCGGCACGGTCGGTGCCAGTGCCGGGCGCCGTTTCCTCGCCGCTCAACGGGTTGCGGCTGACATTCCACGCGGACCAGTCGAGCGCCGGCGTGAGCGGCAAGGCGGCATAGCCCGGCGCGAAGCGGAAGTTCTCGCGTGCGTCCATCTTCGGCGGCCGTACGATCTTGTCCGGGTTGAAGCGGTTGTCCGGATCGAACAACGCCTTGATCTCGCCGAAAGCGGCGTTGATGCGCGGGCCGTACTGCCAGGCCACCCACTCGCCGCGGCACAGGCCGTCGCCGTGTTCGCCGGAATACGCACCCTTGTATTCACGCACCAGCTCCGCCGCTTCCTCGGCAATCTCGCGCATGCGCACCGCGCCGTCGCGCCGCATGTCCAGGATCGGGCGCACATGCAGCGTGCCCACGCTGGCATGGGCGTACCAGGTGCCTTCGGTCTCGTGCTTGTGGAACACGGCGGTGAGCCGGCGCGTGTATTCGGCCAGGTGCTCCAGCGGCACGGCGCAATCCTCGATGAAGGAGACCGGCTTGCCGTCACCCTTCATGCTCATCATGATATTGAGACCGGCCTTGCGCACATCCCACAGCGCCTTCTGGGATTTGGCGTCGGGCATCTTGACCACGGATCCCGGCAGGCCCAGATCGCTCATCAGCGTCGCCAGATCGTCCAGTTGTGCCAGCAGCGCGCTGTGCTCCTCCCCCGCGAACTCGACCAGCAGGATAGCCTGCGGCTCGCCCGACAAGGCGCTCTCGATGACGGGGCGAAACGCCGGGTTCTCCATCGACAGGTCGATCATGGTGCGATCCACCAGTTCCACCGCAACCGGCTTGAGCTTGACGATATGCTGCGTCATGTCCATGGCCTGGTAGAACGTGGGGAAGTTCACCACGCCCAACACCTTGTGCCGCGGCAGCGCAGACAGCTTCAGCGTGACCTGGCGGCTATAGGCCAGCGTGCCTTCGGAGCCCACCAGGATATGCGAGAGATTGGCGTAGCCGTCGTCGGTGTAGGCGCGCGGGTTCTGGCATTCGAACAGGTCGATGTTGTAGCCGGCCACACGGCGCAGCACCTTCGGCATGCGCTCGGCAATCTCGCCCTGCTCGCGCGTGGCGATGCGTTGCAGGCCCTTCAGGATGCCGTCCACGCGCGCATCGGCCACGGGTGCTTTCAGCGAGCCGAAATGGCATTGGCTGCCGTCGGCCAGCACCGCATCGATGCCCAGCACGTTGTGCACCATGTTGCCGTACTCGATGGAGCGCGAGCCGCATGAATTATTGCCGGCCATGCCGCCGATGGTGCATTGCGCGCCCGTCGATACGTCCACCGGAAACCACAGGCCATGCCGCTTCAGCCAGGCGTTGAGGTGATCCAGCACGATGCCGGGCTCGACCGTGACGGTCGCGGCCACGGGATCGAAATCCACCACATTGTTCAGCCACTTGCTGTTGTCGATCACCAGCGCCTCGCCAACCGTCTGGCCGCACTGGCTGGTGCCAGCGCCGCGCGCCAGCACCGGGGCCTTTTCGTCGCGGGCGATCTCCAGCGCCAGCAACAGGTCCGCCTGGTCGCGCGGCACCACCACGCCGATAGGCGTGATCTGGTAGATAGAGGCATCGGTGGCGTAGCGGCCCCGGTTGGCGCGATCGAAGAACACGTCGCCGCGCAGTTCCTTGCGCAAGCGGGCCGACAGTGGCGACAGGGCCGGGCCGGCGCGGCCTGGCGAAGGCACAAGATGGATCGGCTTGACGAGCAAAGGGGAGGAGGAATGATTCATGGCTTTCTACCAGGGCTTGTGTGGCGCGGTGCCGTGCCGGCGCGACTTGTCATGCGAGGATCAATTCAACCGGCGGCAGGCCGGCGACCCGGCCCAGCGCCACGCCCGCCTGGGCGGGAAAATGCATGCCCATGTAGGACCCGGTGGTCACCAGCGTGCCGTGCCCCAGCGTCATGCCGCGCATGGTGCAGTGGTTGACGATCCACGGGTTTTCGGGTCGGTTGGCATGTCTGCGTGGCTCAGGCGTGCAACGGCTTCGAGGCGGTCGCGGGCTCGGTTTCGAACTTGCTCTCGGGCTGCATGCGCAAGGCCAGCACCACGCCGATGCCCATCAGCACCATGCTGCCGATAAAGGGCAGCTCCCAGCTGCCGAAGCGGTCGATCAGGTAGCCCGACAGCACCGGCGAGATGATCGCGGCCAGCGCGGAGCCGGAATTCATCATCCCGCTGGCGGTACCAGAATGCTCCGGCGCGATATCCATGGGGATCGCCCACATCGGCCCGATGGTCATCTCGGAGAAGAAGAAACCGGCGGCCAGGCAAGCCATCGAGACGTAGAGCTGGTGGGTAAACAACATAGGGATCAGCGACAGCATCGTCAGCAGCATGCAGACCGCCACCATCCAGCTGCGGGCGCGCTTCAGGCTACCGGTACGCTCAAAGAGCTTGTCGGTGACGATGCCGCCGAGCGTGTCGCCGAGCACGCCAGCGAAGAACACGGCGGAGGCGAAGATGGCGGACTTCTTCAGGTCCAGATCGTAGCTATGCAGGAAGTACTGGGGAATCCAGCTCAGGAACAGCCACAGGGTCCAGGCGTAGCAGAAGTAGACGATGGTGACCGGCGCCATGCGCTTGAACAGGCGGCGCCAGGGTACGTTGCCAGCCTTCTTCTTGGCGGCGGGCATCGTTTCGAGTTCGTCCGCCGTGATGCGGGGATGATCCTTGGGGTGCTCGGTGAAGGTCACCGCCCACAACGCCACCCAGACCAGGCTGATTACGCCACAGATGTAAAACGATTCGCGCCAGCCGTAGACCGCCATGATGGCGACGACCGCGGCCGGGGCCACCGCGTTGCCTACCCGTGCGCAGGCATGGGTGATGCCCTGCGCGAAGCCGCGCTTTTCCTTGGGCACCCAGCGCGCCATGGCGGCGGTGGCCGCCGGAAACGTAGCGCCCTCGCCCAGGCCCAGCAGCAGGCGCGCGGCGAGCAGGGAAATCAGCCCGCCGGCAAAGCCCGTGAGCAAGGTGGCGATGGCCCAGAGCACGCCGCAGGCCATCAGGGTGCGCTTGGCGCCGAACCGGTCGCTGACCCAGCCGCCGATGATCTGGAACACCAGGTAGGGATAGGCAAAGGCCGAGAACACCAGCCCGATCTCGGTCTTGCTGAGGTTGAACTCCTGGCCAAAGCCGGCCGCGGCCGTGCTCACATTGACGCGGTCCAGGTAGGTGATGAAATACATGATGCATAGCATCCCCAGCACGACGCTGGTTGCGCGCAGGCGTTTCATGGCTTGTCTCCGTTTTTGTTCCTGCCCGCCCGGCGGGTGCCGGGGCCGGGGCAAATTCGTCGCGGCCGGCTCTATGGCCGGTTCCCGCTCCTGCGCACAGGCGGCGGTACGGCTGCCGGACCAAAAAAAGGCAGCACGTCTGCCTGGCCTCACCCCAGGGGTGAAGCCATGCCTGCTTGCACTTGTTGTTGCGTTGCGGTGGTTCAGGAAGGCCGCCCGGCCCTCCTGCGCCGGCCTATGCCGCGGCCTTCAGCACCGGGGTATCCGCATGCGAGGCCAGGTACTCCATCGCCGCCACGACGCCGCTGGCGGCCACCGGCACGCCGGCGAGCTTCAGCCCCATCTCGCAGCCGGACAACGTGGCCATCAGCGTGAGGTCGTTGCAGTCGCCGAGATGGCCGATACGGAACATCTTGCCGCGCATCTTGCCCAGCGCCTGTCCCAGCGACATGTCGAAGCGTTCATAGATGCGCTTGCGCACTTCGTCGGCATCCACGCCGTCCGGCATCATCACGCCCGTCAGCACCGGGCTGTACACGGCGGCATCCGCGCACTGGATCTCCAGGCCCCACGCCCGCACAGCGCGGCGGGTGGCTTCGGCCAGCCGCTGGTGCCGCGCGAACACGTTGTCCAGGCCCTCCGCCAGGATCATGTCCAGCGCTTCGGACAGGCCGTAGAGCAGATTGGTGTTGGGGGTGTACGGCCAGTAGCCGTTCTTGTTGGCTTCGATGATCTCGTCCCAGCCCCAGAACGCGCGCGGCAGCTTTGCCGCCTTGCTGGCCGCGATGGCCTTGGGCGACAGCGCGTTGAAGCTGATCCCCGGCGGCAGCATCAGCCCCTTCTGCGAGCCCGACACCGTCACGTCCACGCCCCATTCGTCGTGGCGGTAGTCCGCCGAGGCCAGGCCGGAGATGGTGTCCACCAGCAGCAGCGCCGGGTGGCCGGCCGCGTCGATGGCGCGGCGCACCGCGGCGATGTTCGAGGTCACGCCGGTCGAGGTCTCGTTGTGCACCACGCACACCGCCTTGATGGCATGCGCACTGTCGGCGCGCAGGCGGGCTTCGATCATGTCGGCCTGCACGCCACGGCGCCAGCCCTCGATGCCCGGCAGCCCCAGGAATTCCGGCTTCAGCCCGAGCGCTTGCGCCATCTTCTGCCACAGCGTGGCGAAGTGACCCGTCTCGAACATCAGCACCGTGTCGCCCGGGCTCAGCGTGTTGGTCAGCGCTGCCTCCCAGGCGCCGGTGCCGGAGGCCGGATAGATGATGACCGGCTGCTCGGTCTTGAAGATCTTCTTGATGTCCGCCAGCACCTTGCGGCCCAGCGCGCCGAATTCCGGGCCGCGATGGTCGATGGTCGGGTAGCTCATCGCACGCAGGATCCGGTCAGGCACGGGGCTCGGGCCGGGGATCTGCAGGAAGTGGCGGCCAGCGGGATGGAAGTCGAGTTTGATCATGGGTTGTGCCTTTTTGTGAATTATGCATTTTGCATTCAAAATACTTTAGCAGACGAAACCCTTCGCATCCAAGCGCTGTTTTGGCCTGAACACTGGGTGTTTACCCCGAAACTGGGCGCCTGCCAAGAGATGCAGTAGAATGCGAAAAACGCAAAGATAAGGACTTTGAATGCAGAATCCATCTGGCGGCGACTTCACGCGCCCTGCAGCGGTCCTCCCCAAGGTCGAGCGCCAACGGCTGCACGACACCGTGGTCGAGCACCTGCGCCGGTTCATCGTGGAAGGCGTGCTGTCCCCGGGCATGAAGCTCAACGAACGCGAGCTGTGCGAAACGCTGGGTATTTCCCGCACGCCGCTGCGCGAGGCGTTCAAGGTGCTGGCGGCGGAAGGCCTGATCGAGATCTCGCCCAACCGGGGCGCCAGCGTCTCGCGCATGACGGAGGCGGAAGTCTGGGAGACGTTCGAGCTGATGAGCGGCCTGGAGGCATTCTCGGGCGAGCTGGCTTGCGAGCGCATCACGCCGGCCGAGCTGGCCGAGATCAAGGCGCTGCATTATTCGATGCTGGCCTGCCGCGTGCAGAACGACCTGCCGGGCTACTACAGCCGCAACCAGGAAATCCACGACCGCATCAACGAGGCGGCGCGCAACGCTACGCTGCGCCAGACCTACCAGGGCATCAACCGCCGCCTGAAGGCGCTGCGCTTTCGCTCCAACCACCAGACGGAGAAGTGGGACCGCGCCGTGCACGATCACGAAGACATGATCAAGGCACTGGAGGCACGTGACGGCAAGCTGCTAGGCGCCATCCTCAAACGCCACTTGCTGGAAAAGCGCGACGCCATCATGCAGATCCATCAGGATCCGATCGGCGACCCGCCCACCCCGAACGACTAGACGAGCGCCCGTTTGCCGATAAAACCATGCCCGCGCCCGGGCATGGTGGTCGACGGGTGGTCGACGCGTCAAAGCGCGGTGCTCCTTGATGGTGCCCACGTCCGCATGGCGCTGCGCGACGCGTATCTTCTGCCGCACAAGCTCCTTTTGCCAATGCGATTTGCGAGGGATGCAGCGCAAAAAGGCCTCTTCCCTTGCGGCATGTTTCTTGCGAAGCATGCGGGGGTGCTGCCATGCGCGCACGAGATGCGCACGAGATGCGTACGACGGGAAGGCGCCCATCATCGCGCCACTGCGTAAGGGTGGCAGCGCACTGCGGTGTCAGACGGTCCCCGATTGCCATGCGCGATAGCAGGACCAGAATAGAGGTATCCGTTATCGGTAAGAACCCCACAGGAGATCGCCATGACAGCCCATAACATCCACGTTTTGCCGCATGGCACCGGCTGGGACGTGATCCAGGAGGGCGCGAGGTATGCCAACTCGCATCACGCGTCCCAGGAAGAAGCCGTGGAGGCGGGTACCCGGGATGCCCAGCGCGAGCAGGTCGAGTTATTGATTCACGGGCTGGACGGACAGATCCGTGCCCGCAACAGCTTTGGGCATGATCCTCGCTCGACGATATAGAGCGGAATGCGGGACCGAGCGATGAAGACTTTTTTACCTGTGTTGCAGGATTCGGTGCAGGGGCACAGCGGGTTTCGCACGGCTCAGCTGGCGCGGTCCACAGGCATATGGTTTGCTTCATGCAAGTAGCTGCCTGGGCTGGTGCCCGACGGCAGCCACTCCCATTGACCGCTTAAAGGACGCCTGAAAGGACGCCTGAACGACGGAGACCTCCCATGCCCGCAAAATCCAAGGCACAGCAAATGGCCGCCGGCGTTGCGCTCTCTGCAAAGCGTGGCGACAGGAAGGCCAGTACATTGAAAGGCGCTTCCAGATCAATGGTCAAGTCGATGAGCGAAGCCGAGCTGCACGACATGGCCTCCACCAGCCAGAAGGGCAAGCCAGGGCATAAGTCCAAGTCCTGACGCGGCGCCCGCTGCGAGGGCCATGGCAAGCAATGAAGCCACCGCACATCGGTGGCTTCATTCATTCAGGGGCAAATTCAGGGGCTGGCGTTCTACGTGCCGTTCTTGTCGCCCGTGCTGGCCACCGTTGCCGCCTGCGCTGGCACCCCCTGTGCCGGCGCAGGCGGCGCACCGCTGATCTTGGGCACGCACTCGGAGCGGAACCATGCAACGGTGATCGGCTCCCCGGCCATCAAGCGCTTCGCGGTCGGCACAACCTGCTCGCCAACCAGCATCCCAAGCAGCCCGATCAGGGCAATGGCGGGCGGGGCTGGCGAGCGGACCTGCAACAGCGCATAGATGATGCCGACCAGAATCCCCGCGCCGAACGAAACAAGAAACAGCTTCATGTCGCTTCTCCCTGGAAGTAGCCTCTGTTCACGATGGTGGTGCGGGCCGAAGGGTGCCCACTGCCATCAAAACGCCCAGCAGGAGCAACCCAGCGCGCCCCAGAACCCGCGATGATCCGACACCGGCGCACTGGACTGCCACGCACCCGCGTGCGCATGGCCATGCACGCCGCAGGCGCTCGCGCAGCCGCAGCCGGCCGTCACGGCCAGCGCCTGTGCGCCTGGCGCTCGCCGTGGCTGATAGCCGCCAAAGGCGCGCACCGGCGCCCAGTCCGGCATGGCGGGCGGCAGCGGTGGCGCCAGCTTGCCGAAGTCGCCGTCGCCGTACACGACCTTGCCGCCCAGCACGGTCAGCACGGAGGTGATGTCCTGGATCTCGTCGCCCGGCACGGAGAAATAATCGCTCGACAGCACCGCCAGGTCGGCCAGCTGCCCGGCCTGGATCTGGCCCTTCTTGCCTTCTTCCGAGGAGAACCACGTATTGGCCTCGGTCCACAGGCGCAGCGCGGCTTCGCGATCAAGCAGGTTGGCCTGCGGATACAGCGAAAGGCCGCCCAGCGTCTTGCCAGTGACCAGCCAGGACAGCGACACCCAGGGGTTGTACGATGCCACGCGCGTGGCATCGGTGCCGCCGCCGACCTTGACCCCGCGCTCCAGCATGCGCTTGATGGGCGGCGTGCTCTCGGCGGCCTTGGCACCGTAGCGCTCCACGAAGTACTCGCCCTGGTACGCCATGCGGTGTTGCACGGCAATCCCGCCGCCGAGCGCGGCAATGCGGTCGATGTTGCGATCGGTGATGGTCTCGGCGTGGTCGAAGAACCAGTGCAGCCCGTCGAGGGGCACGTCCCTCGCTACTTTTTCGTAGACGTCCAGCGCGCGGGAGATGGTCTCGTCATAGGTGGCGTGCAGCCGCCAGGGCCAGCGGTTTTCCGCCAGCAGCCGGATCACCGGCTCCAGGTCGCTCTCCATCGATGGCGGCATCTCGGGACGCTCGACACGAAAGTCTTCGAAGTCCGCTGCGCTATAGACCAGCATTTCCCCGGCGCCGTTGTGCCGATAGACGTCGTCGCCCTGCCCCGGCCTGACCTTGCCGGCCCAGGTCTTGAAATCGCTGAGCTCGTCCTTGGGCTTTTGCGTGAAGAGGTTGTAGGCCAGCCGGATGGTCAGCAGCCCTTCGGCATGCAGGGACTCGATGATGCTGTAGTCCTCCGGATAATTCTGGAAGCCGCCGCCGGCATCGATCACGCCGGTGACGCCAAGCCGGTTGACCTCGCGCATGAAATGCCGCGTGGAGTTCTTCTGGTATTCGGGCGGCAGCTTGGGGCCCTTGGCCAGCGTCGCGTAGAGAATGGTCGCATTAGGCTTGGCCAGCAGCAGCCCGGTGGGGTTTCCCAGGGCATCGCGCACGATCTCGCCGCCCGGCGGATTCGGCGTGTCCTTGGTGTAGCCCACGGTACGCAGCGCGGCGCCATTGAGGATGGCGCGGTCGTAAAGGTGCAGGATGAACACCGGGGTATCCGGCGCGGCCGCGTTCAGCTCGTCGATGGTCGGCAAGCGCTTTTCCGCGAACTGCTGGTCGGTGAACCCGCCCACCACGCGCACCCATTGCGGTGCCGGTGTGCGCGCCACTTGCTCCTTGAGCATGCGCATGGCATCGGCCAGCGAGCGCACGCCATCCCAGCGCAACTCCATGTTGTAGTTCAGCCCACCGCGGATGATGTGCATGTGGCTGTCGATCAGCCCCGGCACGGCGCAGCGGCCATGCAGGTCGATCACCTGGGTGCCGCTGTCCGCCAGCGCCATCACATCCTGCCGCGTGCCCACGGCAATGAACTTGCCAGCACGGATGGCAACGGCGTCGGCCTGCGGGTTGGCACGATCAAGCGTGGCAAAGCGCCCGTTCATCAGGATCAGTTCGGGCTTGGCGGTAGCATCCATGGTAAGGCTCCGGTCGATGGCAACGACACACGGCGGGGCCGCGGCAAAGCGGCGCCCGCCGGCTCGCGAAAGCGCTGTCTGGCGGCTAGCGCGCGGGCACTGCCGGCAGGGCATCGTGCTTGTCGCTGGTACGTTGCTCGGCCTTGTGCACCATCGTGTAGGCGTAGTCCACGCCCATGCCATAAGCGCCGGAATGCTCCTTGACCAGTTTCATCACGGCGTCATACGTGTCACGGTGCGCCCAGTCGCGTTGCCATTCGAGCAGGACCTGCTGCCAGGTCACGGGGACGACGCCGGCCTGGATCATGCGCTGCATGGCGTAGTCGTGCGCTTCCTTCGTAGTGCCGCCCGAGGCGTCGGCCACCATGTAGATTTCGTAGTTGCCCTCCGCCATCGCGCACAGCGCGAAGCTGTTGTTGCACACCTCGGTCCACAAGCCGGAGACGACAACCTTCTTGCGCCCGTTCGCCGCTAGCGCGTCGCGCACCTTCTGGTCATCCCAGGAGTTCATCGATGTGCGTTCAAGCAGCTTCTTGCCAGGAAATACATCGAGCAATTCCGGATAGGTGAACCCCGAAAAGCTCTCGGACTCCACGGTAGTGATCGTGGTGGGAATATTGAAGATCTTAGCGGCCTTGGCCAATCCGACCGTATTGTTCTTCAGGGCCTGCCGGTCCATGGATTGCACGCCGAAGGCCATTTGCGGCTGGTGATCGATGAAAATCAACTGACAGTTCTGCGGCGTCAATACCTCGAGCTTCGGGTTTGTCATGGTGGTTCTCCGATACGGACGTACGAATGGATTGAGGATGGGTGAGTCCCTCGCCTGGGATTCGCGTCGCGGGCGCGGCGCCCGCGCCCGGGCCCATGAAACGATGTGAAGCGCGCCCCGTGCTTTGAGCCTTACCAATATAGGAACTCTTTTCAAACCGGCCAGGCTTTTTCTTGTGCGGCAGCGTGCACATTTTTCTTCGCCTTCAGCTCCGGCATGGGGTGGCGCGCTTCAATGAATTTTGTGATCCGGCCCTGTCGGGAATCGCCTTTGGCGACCATACTCTTCTAACCTGGCGCTTGTCGGGCGGAGCCATCCGCACGCGCCAATCGGGAGAAACGCCATGGACCGCCTGGCCGGAAAAGTCGCCATCATCACAGGTGCCAGTGGCGGCATCGGATTCGCTACGGCGAAGCTGTTTGCCGCCCAGGGCGCCAAGGTCGTCATCGGGGCGCGGCGCCAGGATGAGCTGGACCAACTGGCCGCGCAGATCCGCGCGGCCGGCGGCGAAGCCGTCGCACTGGCTGGCGATGTGCGCGCGGAGGACTATGCCAAGGCGCTGGTCGCGCTGGCGGTCGAGCGCTACGGGAGGCTGGATGTCGCGTTCAACAACGCGGGCACGCTAGGAGAATCCGGCCCCAGCACAGGTGTCTCCGAAGCGGGCTGGAACGACGCCATCGCCATCAACCTGACGGGCGCCTTCCTGGGGGCCAAGCACCAGATCGCGCAAATGCTCAAGAACGGCGGTGGCTCGGTGATCTTCACCTCGACGTTCGTCGGCTACAGCTTTGCGTTCCCCGGCGTGGCAGCGTATGCGGCGAGCAAAGCGGGCCTGATCGGCCTGACCCAGGCGCTGGCCGCCGAGTTCGGGCCGCAAGGGGTGCGTGTCAATGCGATACTGCCGGGGGCGGTGGACACCGACATGTACCGCAGCATGAACAGCACGGCGGAGTCCCAGTCCTTTATCACCAACCTCCACGCCCTCAAGCGCGTGGCCAGCGCGGACGAACTGGCCCGTTCGGTGCTGTACCTGGCATCTGACGATTCAGCCTTCGTGACCGGTACAGCATCCCTGGTGGATGGTGGTGCATCGATCACCCGTACCTGAGCAAAGGCTCGAAAGCCACGACACCAGCAACGCGTTCCGATGCCCATCACTGCGCCACTCTCCTCCAAGCTTGCCCTGATCTCGGCCCAAGGATTCGCGTTCCGCGAAAGCCGCCAGCCGGACTACCGCGTCGAATGGCATACGCACGATTGCGCCATGCTGCTGTGGCCGCGCCTGGGCAGGCTCAAGAGTGCGTGGATGGCGCCAGGCCATGATTCCGATCGCGCCCCAGGCCTCGCAAACTCCCGCGCCGCAAGGCTGGTCCGGGGCTCGGCCGTCTTGCTTCCCGTTTGTGCCGCGCACCTCACCGTCTCGGACTCGGGCCGGCAACAACACGGGGAGCTGTACCTGCCGCCCGACAGCCTGCGCGAGTGCCGGCACTTCGGGGCCCTCCGTCTGGACGGCGCCACCATCGCCATGCTGGATGCCCTGCTGGCGCCGACCCTCACCACGGCCAGCGCCGCGCTATTGGTGCGCGCGATCGTTGCGCAAGTGCTATCGAGCCGGCCGCTGGCCTTGCCGCCAGCGCCCGTCTCCATCGGGAGCAGGATGGTGCAGTGCTACATGCGCGCATTGGAATACGAGGCCGCGCTCCCCGCCGTGGAAGCGGTGGCTTGCGAGCTCGGCGTCACAACGCGCCAGCTTCAACGCGCCGCGCAAGAGGAATTCGGCGCCAGTCCCGTCAGCATCCGGCGCAGGCTGCTGGCAGCGCACGCCAGGGCATTGCTGAGCGAGGGGCATTCACTGGCCCGGGTCAGCGAGCGGCTTGGATTCGCTACCAGCGGGCACCTCTCCAGGCTATTGCGGACGGCCGGCGAGCAAACCCGTGAGCCAACCGTCCGACAACGCGCTTAGCCGGCCAGCGCCCACGCATCAATCTCGATTTCGATCCAGGCATGGCTCGGCAGGCTCGCCACGCCAACCGCGCTGCGGGCAGGCAGCAACTGGCCGGGAAACGCCACGCACAGCACGGCCGAGGCCGCGTCCAGCACCGCGGGATGGTGCGCGAAATCCGCCGATGCACGAATGAAGCCGCGCAAGCGCATCACTTGTGCCACCCGGTCCAGCTGGCCGCCGCAAGCATCCCGCAGCGCCGCCAGCGCATTCAGCATGGCCACTTCGGCGGCAAGGCGCGCGCCGGCCACGTCGTACTCGCCGTGGCAAATGCCCGCGATGGCTATCCCATCTTGCCGGCAGGTCTGGCCGCTGATGGCAATCCATCGCCCAGCCTGCCCGGACACCATGCAGGAAGGGGCATACATGCCGCGCGGCACGGGCGCGCTCGGCAATGCAAAGCCGGCGGCTGCCAGCCGGGCCTCCGGAGATGCATGGCTCACGGCGCCTCCCATTCCACGTTGCCGCTTAACCAGCAACCATCGCTCCCCCCTTCCGGCGAATACCGAGGGCTCACCTGGATCTCGGACGGGCAGCCCATGGCTTCGCCTTGCACGACGGTGACCGCTTGCGAGCCAGCACCGTCGTTGGCAAACGCGCCCGACGCAATCAGATGCCCCCAGAGCGCGGACGCGGCGATGCCCGTCGCCGCGTCCTCCGGGTAGCCAGAGGATTTGGGGAACTGCCGGGCATGCACAACGTGCGGCACCGTCGCATCCATCGCAAACGGATAGAGCCCCGTGGAACCGATCGACTCGCACAGCGCTGCCATCGCGTCGAAATCCGGCTGCAACCGGTTGAGCGCCGCCACGTCCGGCAGTGCCACCAGGGTCTTGACCCGGCTGGTGGATGCGTTGGTCATGGCGTAGTACGCGGCGTCGGCCGGCAAACGAAGCACGTCGGCCACGCGCTGGCGCTCCGGCTCCGACAGCGCACGGCTATTGACGGGCGGCTGCGAGATCCAGGCGCGCTGGTGCGCTTCATCCCACCGCGCGATGACCGGGCCGCTCAAGGTCTCCACCCGTGCCGTGGGGCGGGTCCAGCGTTTCCATTGGCGCAGCGCCCAGAGCGTGCCGACGGTGGCGTGCCCGCACATTTCCATCTCGTGCTGCGGGACAAAGAAGCGCAGGCGCCAGTCGAAACGGCTATCGCTCGGCGGCAGGATAAAGGCGGATTCATGTCCATGGCTGAGCGCCACTTGCTGCATGGCAGCGTCGGACATGCCGCGCGCATCGGCGACAAGGGGAACCGGGTTGCCGCCACGGGCCGCGTTCGCACCGCGCACAAACACGCGCATGACCGTGACCGCGCCGGGCGTAGTGGGCATGCTGATCGAGGCGGGCTTATTCAACGGTGGCCCCCACGGATCTGGCAATGGCGCCCCAGTACGGAATGTCCTTGTTCACCGTTGCCTGCATCTCGGCCGGCGTGCCCGGGTGAGCGGTAACGCCCTTGGTGGCCAGGTCGCGGGCCACGTCGCGTTGCGAGAGCACCTTGTTCAGCGCCGCATTGAAGCGGCTGACGATGGCCGGCGGCGTGCCCTTGGGAAAGGCCACGCCATACCAGAGCTGCTGCTCGAAATTGGCGATGCCCTGCCTGGCGAAGGTCGGCACGTCCGCCAGCAGCGGCGTAGGCGCGGTCGTGGCGATGGCCGTGATCTTCTGCGCTTTCACGTAAGGCGCCAGGCCGACCGGGTTATCGAACATCAACTGGACCTGCCCGCCCATCAGGTCGGTATAGGCCGGCGCCGCGCCGCGATACGGCACGTGGATCATGGGCACGTTCGCCAGCTTGCTGAACTGCTCCCCCATCAGGTGGGAGACCGTGCCCACGCCGACCGAGCCGAACGTGGGCTGCCCGCCTGCCGCCTTCAGCTTCTCCACCAGCCCCTTGACGTCCTTGGCCTGCAAGGACCGGTTGACTGCCAGCACATAGGGCGACGTGCCGATGAAACCCGCGTAGGCGAAGTCGCTGGCCGGGTCATACGCCAGCTTCGGGTACACGCTGACGCTGACCGCATGCGTGATGGTGGTGACGACCCCGGCGGTGTAGCCATCCGGCGTGGCCCGCGCGACAAAGGTCGAGCCGATGGTGCCGCCGGCCCCGCTACGGTTGTCGATGACGACCGGCTGCCCGAGTTCCTTTTGCAGCAGCGGCTGGATCGACCGGATGACAAGGTCGGTGCCCCCGGCCGCCGGGAACGGGACGACCAGCGTGATGGGCCGGGCAGGCCAGCCCTGCGCAAAGGCCGTCCCGAAGCTCAGGGCGGCAAGGATGGCGGCCAAAGCCCCGCGGGCTCCGTAAAACAGAAAAGGTCGATGGAAAGGTCGGTAAGGCAGTCGTGGCGCAGATGACATGGCGTTCTCCCTGGATGGAAGCAACGAGTCTATTGAGGCGCCCTGGGCGGGCCAAACCCGGATGCGACAAGCGGCAAGCCCAAATGCGACACGCGCGCCGCGCGACCCCGCGCGTTCTACGACCTGGTGGTCGAGACGGCCATCGTCCGGCCGGGCCCGGTGCAAAGCGGCATGGTGCATCCTTACTGCGCCGCCGGCAGGGACTCGAGCCGGCCACTTATTCCAGCATCGCCATGGAGAAAGCGCTATCGCGCACGCTCGGCGTGCTGATCTTCCAGGAACAGGTCATGCAGGTGGCTATGAACGCGTTCCCCGCCCTCGCCTCAACCCGCCGAGCTGGCGGGAAGCACTGAAACGCGCACGCTGGTAATGCCCAGCGGCTCGCGCCCGGCCGCATCCGCCACAACCGTCCACGCCTTCAGCGTCTCGGCGGCCGACTGCAACAGCGCTGCGCCCGAAGCGGACGCCTGATCCAGCCCCAGCAGCACCTCGAACGAGGCGCTGCGCTCGCCCGCCGCCTGCAGCCGTGCATCCAGGTCGCCCAGCAAGGCGTACACGGCATTGGCCAGCTGCTGCACAAAACCGCGCTGGAGGCCAAGTGACTGGTACTGCGGGCGAATCCACGACTCGACCAGCGTAACGAAGATCACGCCGGTTTCGTCGGCGTTGATCTCGAACGCGCAGTACCCGACCGGATCCAGGTCCCGCGCGAGGATCAGGCGGTAGAACAGGACCTGGCCGCAAACCTCATCGGTGTCCATGTCCATCTCGAACGCCTGGCCCGGCTCCCAGTCCTCGCTGGCGAGGATTTCGCCAATGTCCGGTTCGTCGCCCGCCGGCGAAGGCGCGACGAGGTGCGCGTCGAGCTGGGCGCGCAGCGCGGCGAGCACCTCGTCGCGCCCCGGCGCTTCCGGCGGCTCGGTGTAGATGGCGAACCGCTCTGCGTCGCCCGCCTCGGCAAAGGCGGTGCCCATCAAGGGCGCGAGTTGCAAAGGCAGCGGTTCCTGCAAGGCGTGGCGGAGGGTGTGGGTGTTGGTGGACGCGGTCATGGGCCTGAGAGTGCTTGAGAGTGCTTGAGGGTGCTTGAGAGTAAACGGCGTGCCGGCGACGAAGGCGCAAGCACAAAAAAGGCAGTGCCGAGTTTGCCACAGATATGGCGCGGCGAAGCTGCCGGATGGGCCATCCCGCGAGATCCGTTGCGCATCCCTGTCAACGATCCCGCACTCCGAGGCGCCGCATGAGCAAGAAGCGAGTCGGCAGCGGCTGTGCCACAATCCCCCCGCCGGACGCAGACACTCCCCCACCAGATACCGGCCGGCCCACAGAAAAAGGAAGCCCATGTCCTCCCGCCGTCAATTCCTGAAGACAACGCCGCTGGCGGTTGTCGCCAGCCTCGCCGCCGCTTCGATGTCGCGTGGCGCTTACGCTGCCGCGCCCACGCTCGACGAGAACGATCCGCAAGCGGTCAAGCTGGGCTACAAGGCGGATACCCGCAAGGTGGACCAGGCGAAGTATCCCAAGCATGCAGCCAGCCAGACCTGCGCCAATTGCCAGCTATTCCAGGAAGGCGCCAATGCGGCAACGGGTGGCTGCGTGCTCTTTGGCGACAAGCAGGTGGCTGCAGCCGGATGGTGCAGTTCGTGGGAACAGGGTTAACAGCAGTGTTGACAGCTGGGGGTCGCAGGCTGAGCGCTCAGTTTTCCTGAGCGTTCCGGGGCGATGCCGGTGCCGTGCCTTGCGCCGGCGCTGCGCTGCGCTGCCTGTCTTGCGCATCCCACAAACGCCCGCGCGTGCGCGGATCGACGGGCAGCCGCTGCTGCATGGCTGCCTTGGCCAACATATGGGCGCTGATCGGCGCGGTGAGAAACAGGAATGCGGTAATCAGCAACTCATGCAGGCTCAGGCCGTCGCCCTGGTTGCTGAAGAACACTACCGACGCCACCACCACGCCGCCAACGCCAAGCGTGGTCGACTTGGTCGGGCCGTGCAGGCGCATGAAGAAGTCAGGCAGCCGGAACAGCCCGATGGCGCCGACCAGGGTAAAGACGCTGCCGATCAGCAGCAGCGCACAGGTGGCGAGTTCCGCGACGGGGCTCATCAGATCCATTGGGTCTCCCGGTGCCGGTTACTTGAGTTCGATAATGTCGCCGCGCTGCAGGTACTTGGTCAGCGCGACGGTGCCGATAAAGCCCATCACCGCGATCAGCAGCGCAATCTCGAAGAACAGCGCCGAGCGCAGCCAGATGCCGAACACCACGATCAGCGCGATCGCATTGATATTGAGCGTATCGAGCGCCACGATGCGGTCGGGCAGGCCCGGGCCGCGCACCAGCCGGATAAATGTCAGCAGGCAGGCAACCCCCAGGATCCCCAGCGAGATCGGTATTACGATGGCAAGCATTCAAATATCTCCCTTAACGGCGTCTCGTAGCGCGTCTTGATCAGCGCGATCAGCTTGGTTTCATCGTCAAGATCCAGCACATGCACCAGCAGGCGGCGGCGGTCGTCGCTGAGCTCGGCGCACAAGGTGCCCGGGCTGAGCGACACGATGCTGATCAGCGCGGACAGCGCCAGCTCGTGCTCGACATCGATCGGCACCTGGATAAAGGTCGGGCGCAGCCGGGATACCGGCCCCAGCACCAGAATGGCCACCTGCACATTGGCCACCACGATGTCGATGAGCACGTGCACGAACAAGCGCAGCATCAGGTCGGGACGGGACAGCCGCACCGGCCGCAGCCAGAGCCTTGACCCAATCGGCAGCGAGATGGCCCAGCCGAGGAAGGCACCCAGCGCCCAGTTGCCTGGCGACGCGCTATTGGTCAGCGGCAGCCAGATCGCCAGCAGTGCCAGGCTGAGCCACGGATGCGGGAACCAGCGTTTCCACATGGCGTCAGCCTCCCCCGGGTGGCAGCACCGCGCGCAGGTATGCGCCACGGTCGAACAACTGGGCGGTGGTGTCCGCAAGATACTGGCTCAGCGGACGGGCGCACACCACCAGCGCCACGCTGCAGGCCAGCAGGAACGCGCAGCAGCCCAGCTTCCAGCCGTCGGGCGCAATGCGCTGGTAGGCGCCATGGCGCTCGGGATCGTGATCCTGAGGCAGGCGCCACAACAGGCGCGTGCCCGTGCGGCTGACCGCGATCAGCAGCGCCAGGCTGGACAACAGGATGCAAGGCCACAGCACGGCCGCCGCCGGCAGCGAGGCACTGCGCATGACCATGACCTTGCCGATGAAGCCGGATAACGGCGGCAGGCCGATCGCCGCCACCGCCGCGACCAGGAACAGCAAGCCGGCCAGCCGCGAGCCACGGACCACCGCCACCGGCTCGCGCGCCGAGGAGGGAAGCGGCGCCGGCTCCAGCGCGTCCGCCAGCAGGAACAGCGCCGCCGTGCACAGCGTGGTGCTGAGCAGGTAATACAGCGCGCCGGCCCAGCTTTGCGTGGTCTGCATCGACACGCTGGCCGCCAGCAGCCCTACCGATGCCAGCACGAGGTAGCAGGTCAGCGATTTCAGGTTCGGGGCGGCCAGCGCGCCAAGGGCGCCGAACGCCATGGTGGCAAGGGCCAGCCACCACACCCAGTCATGCAGGAACGCGCCCAGCATGCCATCCGGCGCATCGAAGACCAGCGCGGCGCAGCGCAGGATGGCGTAGATGCCCACCTTGGTCATGATGGCGAACAGCGCCGCGGCAGATCCCGTGGCGCTGGCATAGGCCTTGGGCAGCCAGAAGACCATGGGAAACAGCGCGGCCTTGAGCGCAAACACCAGCATCAGCATGACGCCCGCCGCCGTGGCCAGCGGCACATCGGACGGGGCCAGCCCGGCCAGGCGCACGCCCATATGCGCCATGTTGAGCGTGCCGCTCAGCCCGTACAGCACACCGATCGCGATCAGGAAGAAAGCGGATCCGGCCAGGTTCAGCACGACGTAATGCAGCCCGGCGCCGATGCGCGCGCGCCCGCCGCCATGCAAGAGCAAGGCATAGGAGGCGATCAGCAGGATCTCGAAGAAGACGAAGAGGTTGAACAGGTCGCCGGCCAGGAAGGCGCCGTTGAGCCCCATCAGCTGGAACTGGAACAGCGCATGGAAATGCCGCCCGAGGCGCGCGTCGCCCCGGCCCGCCGCCACCACGGCGGCCACGCCCAGCACCGCGGTCAGCAACAGCATCATGGCGCCCAGCCGGTCGAGCTGGAGCACGATGCCAAACGGCGCTGGCCAGTTCCCGATGTGATCGACCGTGATGGCGCCCGTGGCTGCCGCGCTGACCATGCACGCCGCGACCGGCAACAGCAGCAGCGTGACCACCGTGCTGAGCACGCGCTGGGCCCGGGACCAGCGCGCCGGCGCGGCCACCAGCAGGCCGCCGGCAAACATCGGCAGCAGGATGGGCAGGAGGATCGACAAATGGAGGCAGTGGGTCATCGGCCGGTCGCCCTGTCGGTGCTGGGGGTGCCGGCTGCCGGCGGCGCGCCCTGCGCCGAGCCCGCTTCCTTGCCGTCCACATGATCGCTGCCCGTGATGCCGAGCGAGCGAAGGGCCAGCACGACCGCGAAAGCTGTCATGGCAAAGCCGATGACGATGGCTGTCAGCACGAGGCCCTGCGGCAGCGGATCCGCATACTGCGCCCCCATGGCGATGACCGGCGGGCGGCCGGTGGAAAGCCGGCCCATCCCCAGCAGGAACAGGCTCACGGCGTACGAGATCAGCGCCAGCCCCACCACCACGGAAAACGTGCGCGCACGCAGCAGCAGGTAGATGCCGCAGGCCATCAGGATGCCGACCGTGCCGGCGTAGACGGCTTCCATCAGCCCCCCTCCTTCACATTGACGCGCTTGTCGCGCACGCCGAGGTGCGACACGATCAGCAAGGTCGTGCCCACCACCGTGAAATAAACGCCAAGGTCAAAAATCATGGCGCTCGCCAGTTCGATTTCTCCCAGCACCGGTATGTGGAAATGGCCGAAGGCCGTGGTCAGGAACGGGAAGCCGAACGCCCAGCTGCCCAGGCCCGTCAGCCCCGCCACCAGGATGCCGCCACCGGCCAGCGCGCGATAGTTCAGCGCGATGCGCGCCTCGGTCCACAGCACGCCGCTGGCCACGTACTGCAGCAGCAAGGCCACCGCCGTGATCAGCGCGGCGATAAAGCCGCCGCCCGGCAGGTTGTGCCCGCGCAGCAGCACGAAGACCGCGACCAGCATGGTCAGCGGCAGCATCAGGCGGGCCAGGATGGCGAGCAGCAAGGGATGGCTCTGGCTCGACCACGGCAGCCCGTTGGGCCCCGCTGGCGGCGCCGTCAGGCGCATGCCCTTGAGCAAGGCCTGCACCGCCAGGCCGGCGATCAGCAGCACGCAGATCTCGCCCATCGTATCGAAGCCCCGGAAGTCCACCAGGATCACGTTCACCACATTGTGGCCACCGCCGCCATCCACGCTGTTGGCCAGGAAGAACGAAGAGATGGAGTCGTAGGGCCGCGTCATCACGGCGTAGGCCAGGATGGCCAGCAACGTACCGCCGCCCAGCGCCAGGCAACCATCGCGGACATGCCGGGCCACCGAGGACGAATCCGGCCGGTGAAAGGGCAGGAAGTACAAGGCCAGCACCAGCAGGAGGATCGTGACGACCTCGACCGAGACCTGCGTCAGCGCCAGGTCTGGCGCCGAGAATCGCGTGAACAGCAGCGCCACCAGCAAGCCGCTCACGCTCAGCAGGACCAGCGCGTTGAGCCGTTGCCGGTGGGCGATCACCACGCCGATCGCCGACAGGCCCAGCAAACCCATGCCCGCCACGGTCATGAGGTCGAGCGGGCTCGCCGGCACCGGGCCGGCCAGCGTGTCCAGGTCGGACAGGAAGGCGGCCGGAATCAGCAGCATGGCGGCCAGCATCCACGCCAGGTAGCCTTGCAGCGAACCATTCTCGAATGCGCCGGTGATGCGCCCGGCCATGCGCGCCAGGCTGTCGATGCCGGCCTCGAACGCATCGCGCGCGTTCAGGTGGGCAAAGCGCGCGTGCGTCCGATGAAAGGCGTTGCGCCGCAAGAAGAACAGCACGCCGCCGCAGCCCATCGAGACCAGGCTCATCAGCAGGGGCAGATTGAAGCCATGCCACAGGCTGAGGCTGTACTCCGGTAGCGGCCCGCCCAGCGTAACCAAGGCGGCAGTCGCCAGCAGCGGCCCCACCGTATACGCCGGGAACAGCCCCACCACGAGGCAGATGGCAACCAGCACCTCCACCGGGATCTTCATGGAGCGCGGCGGCTCATGCGGCGGATAGTTCGGCAGGTCGTCCGGCTTGCCACCGAAGAACACGCCGTAGATAAAGCGCAGCGAGTACGCCACCGTCAGCGCCCCGGCGAAGGTCGCCGCCGCCGGGATGATCCAGTTGAAATCGCCCAGCAGGCCCTGCGCGAGCGTCTCGCCAAAGAACATCTCCTTGCTCAGGAAGCCGTTGAACAGCGGCACGCCCGCCATCGAGAGCGACGCCACGATGGCCAGCAACGCGGTGTGCGGCATATAGCGGCGCAGGCCCCGCAGCCGTTGCAGGTCGCGCGTGCCGGTTTCATGATCGATGATGCCCGCCGCCATGAAAAGCGACGCCTTGAACACCGCATGGTTGATGATGTGGAACAGCGCGGCCACCGTGCTCAGCTGCGTGTCCAGGCCGAACAGCAGCGTGATCAGGCCAAGATGGCTGATGGTGGAATACGCCAGCAGGCCTTTGAGGTCGCGCTGCAGCAAGGCCATGCCCGCGCCAGCCACCAGAGTGGCAAGGCCGGTGAGGCTCACCATGTAGAACCACCAGTTGGTGCCGTCCAGCACGGGATACAGCCGCGCCAGCAGGAAGACGCCGGCCTTGACCATCGTGGCGGAATGCAGATAGGCGGACACCGGCGTGGGCGCCGCCATCGCATGCGGCAGCCAGAAACTGAAGGGAAACTGCGCGGACTTGGTAAACGCCGCCAGCAGGATCAGGCTCAGCATCACCGGATACAGCGGGTGGCGCTGCACGATGCCGGCCTGGGCCAGCACCACGGAGAGTTCCATGCTGCCGCAGATATGCCCGAGCAACAGCACGCCGGCCAGCAAGGCCAGCCCGCCCCCGCCGGTCACTGTCAGCGCCATGCGCGCGCCCTTGCGCGCGTCCGAGCGATAGGACCAAAAGCCGATCAGCAGGAACGACACAATGCTGGTCATCTCCCAGAACACCGCCAGCAGCAGCAGGTTGCTCGACAGCACCACGCCCAGCATGGCCGCCATGAACAGCAGCAGCAGGGAAAAGAAACGTACGGTGGATTCGCTGCGCGGCAGGTAATAGCGCGCATAGAGGATGACCAGCAAGCCGATGCCCAGCACCAGCAGCGCAAACACGTAGGCCAGGCCGTCAAGCCGCAGGCTAAGGCTTAGCCCGATGTCCTCGAGCCAGGGCTGGCGCCAGGCGATGGTGCGGCCGTCGAACACCTCGCCGCGCACGCTGAGCAGCAAGCCAAGGCCGATCAGCGGCGTGCCCACCACGATGGGCGCGGCCAGGAAGCGCGCGTGACGCCGCACCGGCAACAACAGCATCGCCGCCAGCAAGGGAAGCGCGATCAACCAGGCCATCACCATCGGCGGGCTCCGCAGGCGCGCCACGTGCTGCCGGCGACGGGGGCGTCAATGAGGTTCAAGGGGTTTTCGAGGGCGTTCAATGTGTCGGCGTCCTGGGAAGCTCCGTGGCGTTCATGGGGATGCGTGGCTGTCGTGGCCAGCGTGGCCTTCCGTCTCCATCTCTGTCTCTGTCTCCGGCCGGTTGACGACAAGCACCGGCACCTCCGATTTTGCAAGCAAGGCCGTGGCGACGGAGCCGAGCATGGCGTTGGCCAGCGCGCCGCGGCGCTTGGCCCCGACCACGATGGCATCGGCGTCACGCTCCGTTGCCAAGCGCATGATCTCACGTGCCGGGTCGCCGGTGAGCCAATGGCGATGGATTTCATGGGCCACCGGCGCAAGCACCGTGCTTGCCGCATCGAACGCACGAGCAGCCGCCGCGGTGTTTTCCAACGCAAGTTCCGCGCCCGGCCTCACCTGCCGGCCCGTCGCGCCCAGCGACGGGCAGACATGGACCAGGTGCACCACCAACGGCGGCGCGCCAGGCACGCCCGGGCGGCCTGGTTTCGCCGCGGCCGCCGTAGCATATTTTGCGCCACAACCACGCGCCTCCGGCTTGGCCCGCCATCCCGGATAAAGAATTCAGATCCGTCTCAAAAGAATGGAAAGCAGTTCCGCCAGTGGAAGGTGCCGATGCTGCCGGCTGTGAGCTGACACCGGGGGCGGACCTTGCCCGCTAGCCCAGGGCCGTAAACAACAGCCCCGCAAGGCCGAGCCCGACCGCCGCCAGCGCATCCCCCGCGATCAGCCCGCCACCCACCAGCGATGTCGTGCTCATGTCTTCGGGCAACGCATCCGGCGCGTTCTCCTGCCGGCGCAAGCTATTGAGCACGCTGGCCACGACGCCGCCCAGCGCAAACCACGCCGAGGTGGGCAGGTTGACGAACCCGCCAAAGGACGAGGCATAGGGCGATGGCAGCACGACCGTATCCAGCAGGAAATCGGCAATGCCGCCGACCCTTCCCGCCTGCACAAAGCGCTGGTAGCGCGGCCACGACTTGACCAGCAGGCGCAGCGCCGCGGTGGCCAGCCCAAGGCCGATGCCCAGCGCTACCGCCGTGCGCTGGTGCGGCAGGTCGGCGGTCAAGCCGCGCAATGCGCCGACGATCTTGTAGGTCATGGCCGAAGCCCAGTGATGGGGCTGCTCGCTGGCCGAGAGCACGGTCTGGTCGACCGCCAGCTCCGGATACGCTCGCATGAACAGCCTGGCGAACAACACCGCCAGCACCGCGCCGGCAACGATGCCCGCCACCTGGAAGCGGAACTGCGCAGTGCGGTTCGTGCCGAGCCGCCAGCCGGTGGAGCGGTCTTGCTGCATGTCGCACGCCTCGCTGGTCGACACCAGCAGCACCGTCGCCGCGATCAGCCCGACATTCGGGTCGCGCAAACCCAGCGCGGCCATCAGGATCACGGACAGCACGAAGGCGGAAGAAATCGGGTTCTGGTCGACCATCCCCACCGAGATGCCGTTGACCATGGCGAACACGAACACCAGCAGCACCGCCAGTACCATGTAGCCCGCGGGCTGATGCAGCAGGCCCACACCCACCGCCACCACAGCCAGCCCCCAGAACAGCACCCATGCCACCACCCGCCACAGGCTGCCGCCGCTAGCCACCGCCGAGGGCCCCGGTCGCATCCTTCCTGGCAACTGCCGCCCATGCCGGTACACCTTGAGCAGGATCAGCGAGATATCGATCAGCGCGGCGCCCATGATCATGCCGAGCGCAATCAGGAACGTGATCTTGCGAAACGGGTCTCCCGGCGCCAGCCAGCCGATGGAGACAAAGAAGGGAATCAGCGCCCAGCCCGCCAGCCCGGCAACAAGCGCCGCCACGCCGATGCGGGCCCCGACGATCATGCCCGCGCCAAAGGTGGACGCGGACAGATCGATGGCGGCAAGCCGCTCCACACGGGCCGCGCCGATGCCGCTGACGATGCCCAGCACCGTACCGCCGGCCAGGCGCGACACCGATTGCCTGAGCAGCACCGGATCCGTCAGGGCGCGCAGGATATTGGCCACCGCCAGCCCGGAGGGAAACGTGAGTTGCAGCCGATCGACCAGGATCGGCGTGTACAGCATGCCTACGCCCACGCCGAACATGCCCACGCAAAGCATGTACAGCATCAACTGCCATATCGGCGGCTCGGGCAGGCCCATCCAGGTCATCGCCTGGATCACCACGGCCATGCCGCTCATGCCGGCCACCGACGCGGCAATGGTCTGGATATAGTTCGCGCCATGGCGGCCGTCCGCGCCATAGCCATAGGTCACCGTGGAGCCCAGGATGCCCGCCAGCACCTGCCCGCCCACGAAGAAGCCGAGCGAGAAGTTCATGTACGCCGCGGCGATCCCGCCCAGCGGGCCAAGGATGAAGACGCCGATGGCACCGAGCAGCGCATAGTATTTCCACCCGCCCTGCTCAGGCAGCCATGCCCAGCGCCGGCTGGTGCCCGTTGCGGCATCGAGCCTGTCGGCGGGTGCCGCCGAGGTAGCGTCTTGCGGTGGCCTGCCGACTGCCGTCATTGGCTTCCCCATGCGCGCTGGCCGCATCAGTGGCGGCTGGATCGAAGGAAAACGAAAAAAGGCCCACGCGGCGAAGACAACGCTGCTGGCGCTGCGCAGATGCTACCGCAAGCAGCGGGCTGCGAGCATGGCATGCGTGCGCAAGGGCACGCTAAGGCGCGAAGGAGATAAGGCGCAGAGGGGGTAAGGCGGACGAGGACTAGCAAAAAAAGCCGGACACGAGACGTGTCCGGCAACCCATTTGCTGACTCAGATCGTGTCACTAACCCGAGATCTCAAATGATAACGATTATCATTTAAATACTAAAGGATGAATCGCATATCCAGAATCGCGTATCCAACTGCCGGAACTCTCAGGCCACCACCGCCATGCGCCGCGCCTGGCCCGCGCGATGGCGCCCGAACCGGAGCATGGTGGCGCCAGCAATCACCGCCGGAATCCCTACCATCAGGAACAGCGCCGGCATGGTAAGGCCCATCGACAACATGGTGCCGCCCCCGACCGAGCCAACCACCGAGCCCATCCGCCCCACGCCATTGGCCCAGCTCACGCCGGTGGCGCGGCAATCGGTGGGGTAGTAAGCCGCCGACAAGGCATTGGCGCCCACTTGCGAGCCTGAGATGCAGAAACCTGCGGCGAATACCGCCACACCCGCCAGCCAGGGCGCCGTGGTCAGGCTGCCGATGGCCGTGATGAACACACCTGCCAGCGCGTAGCTTGCGGCCAGCACATAGTGCGGGTTGGCCCGGTCCATCAGCCAGCCCAGCACGATGGCGCCGATGGTGCCGCCGACCTGGAACATCATGGTCACCAGCGCCGCCGTCTTGAGGGAGATCCCGGTCGCCCGCAGCAACGTGGGCAGCCAGCTGGACAGCAGGTAGATCACCAGCAGGCTCATGAAGAAGGTGAGCCACAGCAGCAAAGTGCCTCGCACCAGCTCGGGCTTGAACAGGTGCGCAACCGGCGAGCCGGGCGCGCGCTTGTCCGCCACCACGATGCTGCCAGGTGCGACACGCTCGCGCGGCGCGATCCGCTCCAGGATGGCCGCCACCTTTTCCGGGTGCTTGCCGCTGAGCACCAGGTAGCGGACCGACTCAGGCAGTTTCCACACCAGGAACGGCAGCAGCAGCAACGGCAGCACGCCACCCAACAGCAGCACGGAGCGCCAGCCGTGCTCCTCGATCAGGTTCGCCGAGGCCAGGCCGCCGAGTGCCGAGCCAATCGTGAAGCCGCAGAACATGGTCGTGACCAGGAAGGAGCGGCGCTTGGCCGGGCAGTATTCCGAGGTCAGCGTGATGGTGTTCGGCATGGCGCCGCCCAGCCCCAGCCCGGTCAGGAAGCGCAGCGCCACCAGCCCCCACAGCGAGCCGGAGAACGCAGAGACCAGGCTCGCGATGCCAAAGAACAGCACGCAGAAGAGCAGCACGCTCTTGCGGCCGAAGCGGTCGGCCAGCGGGCCGAACAGGAATGCGCCGGCCATCAGGCCAGTCAGCCCGGCGCCAAACAGCGGCGCCAGGTGCGCCGGCGTGAGCTGCCATTCGGCGCGGATCGCGGGTGCGATAAAGCCGATCGCGGCGGTATCGAATCCGTCGATGGCGACAATCAAGAAGCAGAGCGCGACGATCGCGACCTGGAAGGCCGATAGCGGCTGGCGATCGATGAACTCGGTGATGCCGATGGATGGTTGAGTGGGCACAGCTGTCTCCTGCATTGTGTTTCGAAGCGGCCGATTTGCGATCGGCTCGCCCTTTTTTGTGGCCGTTCTCTGGGGCAGCACTGCCCCTATCGCGCCCCTTCCAGGCAGTCTTGCGCGCGCCAGCCGTGCAGCCATTGCAGCGCGTCGTAGAACTGGTCCTGCGTGCGACCCACCCACAGCGAATTGCGCACCAGCCGCTCCACGCCCTTGGCGTGATACAGCCGGCCCATCTCGCGGGCGGAGTACAGGACGCGCGCGGTGCGCGGGATGCGCGCCTTCTCGTACAGGGCAAAGGCCGCCACGAAATCGCCGTCGGTCTCGGCCACGGCCGCGCCCAGCGTCACGGCATCCTCCAGCGCCTGGCAGGCGCCCTGCGCGAGGTACTGCGTCATCGGGTGGGCGGCATCGCCCAGGATGGTGGCGCGGCCAAAGCTCCATTGCTCCACCGGGTCGCGGTCCGCGGTGGCCCAGCGCCGCCACGAGGTCGGCCGGTCCAGCATCTGGTGCGGGCGGGCGTGGATGCCCTCGAAGTACGACAGCACTTCTTCCTTGCTGCCATCGCGCACGCCCCAGACCTCTTTCTCGCGGCTATGGAAGGTCACCACCAGGTTGTACTGCTCGCCGCCGCGCAGCGGGTAGTGCACCAGGTGGCAGTTGGGGCCGGCCCACACCACCGGCGCGTTGATCTGCAGGTCGGCCGGCATGTCGGCCACATCCACCACGGCGCGGTACACCACGTGGCCTGTTACGCGCGGTTCGTCGCCGAGCAAGGCCTGGCGCACGGCGGATTTCACGCCATCGCAGCCGATCACGGCATCGCCCTGGTGGCGTTCGCCGCGCTGGTCGATCACGATGACGCCGCGCTCATCCTGCTCCAGCGCGCACACCGTGGTGGCGGTGCGGAACTGGATCAGCGGGTGGTCCTGCACGGCTTCCAGGATGGACAGGTGGATGTCAGCGCGATGGATCACCGCGTAGGGATTGCCGAAGCGCTGGCGATAGCGCTCGCCGACATCCACCTTGGCGACTTCGGTAGCGTCGATCGCATCCATCATCACCAGGTAGTCGGTGAAAACAGAGCGCTTGCGCGCGGCTTCGCCCACGCCCAGCGCATCCAGCGCGGCAAAGGCGTTGGCGCCAAGCTGGATGCCGGCGCCGATTTCGCCGATCTTCTCCGCCTGCTCCAGCAATTCAACGCGGATGCCCTGCCGGGCGAGCGCCAGTGCGGCGGCCAGGCCGCCGATGCCGCCGCCGACCACGATCACCTTGCGGTCCGTGCTGCGCGTGTTGTTCATGTTCGTCTCCTTGGGTGCGAGCCCGGCGGCCAATCCGGCCCGGTGCGCCCCGTTGCGTTGGTTAGCGCGCCGTGTAGTCCGGCTGCCGCTGAGGTTCTGCCTGCTGGAAGGCCGGGTGCTCGCTGGCATGGCAGTACACTGCCATGGCGCGCTCGAAGCGCTCGGTGTCGCAGCCCATGCGCTGCGCATTGGCGATCTGCGGCACCAGGCAGCAGTCGGCCAGCGTGGGCTGGTCGCCGAAGCACCACGGGCCGCGCCCGTGCTGCGCGAGCAGCCGCTCTACCGCGCCCAGCCCGTCGTCCACCCAATGCCGGTACCAGGCGTCCTTTTGCTCCGGCGTCACGCCCAGCGTGTCCTGCAGGTAGCGCAGGATGCGCATGTTGTTGACCGGATGGATGTCGCAGGCAATCACATTGGCCAGCTCCAGCACGCGCGCGCGCAGCTCCGCCGCTTGCGGGATCAACCGCGGTTCCGGATGGCGGGCGTCGAGGTAGTCGATGATCGCCATCGACTGGCCCAGGTGAAAGCCGCCATCCACCAGCGCCGGCACCACCGCCGAGGGATTGATGCCCGCCACATAGTCCGGGGCGCGATGCTCGCCCGCGCGGATATTGACCGGCTGGTAGTCGTGCGGCAGGCCCTTGAGCGCCAGCGCGATGCGCACCCGGTATGAGGTGGAGCTGTTGAAGAAGCTATAGATCTGCACGGTGAAGCCCTCTTTTTCGAAATCCCGAAATCTCGACGTCGTCAGGCCACGCGCACCGACAGCTCGCCCAGCCGCTCCACGCCGGCGACCATGAGGTCACCGGACTTGACGGCGCCAACGCCTTCGGGCGTGCCGGTGTAGATCAGGTCGCCCGCCTCCAGGCGGAAGTACCTGGACAGGTCCGCCACGGTCTCTGCCACCGACCAGATCAGGTGCGTCACGTCGCTGCGCTGCTTGTCGGCGCCGTTGACGGTCAGCCAGATCGCGGCCTGCTCGAAATGGCCCACGTCGGCGGCCGGATGGATCGGGCCGATCGGCGCCGAGGCGTCGAAGGCCTTGCCGATTTCCCACGGGCGGCCCATCTCGCGCATCTTCATCTGCAGGTCGCGGCGGGTCATGTCCAGGCCCACCGCATAGCCCCAGACGTGTTCCAGCGCCTGTTCCAGGGGAATATCCGCGCCGCCCTTGCCGATGGCGACGACCAGCTCGGATTCATAGTGGTAGTTGCTGGTCTGGGCCGGGTACGGCAGCGTCAGGGTCTCGCCGTAGGCGACCGGGATCACGGCATCGGCCGGCTTGCAGAAGAAGAACGGCGGCTCGCGGTCCGGATCGAAGCCCATCTCGCGGGCATGCGCGGCGTAGTTGCGGCCCACGCAGTAGACGCGGCGCACGGGAAACTGGTCGCTGGTGCCAACGACCGGCACGGCCACGGTAGCGGGAGGGGTAATGACAAAAGACATGGAAGACCTCAAGCAAGGAAATGGGAAAAGACAAAAAAGGACTGCACCGGATCAGGTGCGCTCCTCGCGCAGCAGGTTGAGCGCGGACAGCACCGGGCGATCGGAATAGCTGAACAGCACTGTGTCCTCGACCGAAGCCAGTTGCACCGGCTGCCAGGACGGCACCACGAAGGTGTCGCGCGGCTCGAACTGGAACTGCGCCTCGCCGATGCGCACGGTGCCGCGCCCTTCCACCACGGAATAGACGGTGGCGTCGGTGCTGCGATACGTTTTGCCCTGAAAACCGGCAGGGAGGTATTGCATGAACGTGGCCATGGTCGGCATCGGCCAGCCGCCGGTAGCCGGGTTCACATAGCGCAGCTTCACGCCATCCCACGCATCGAGTTCGCCATTGCGGTAGAGCTGGTCGAGCGCCTCGCGGCTGCGGGCATAGGGGTAGCTGAAGATCGGCGAGGTGGGATCGGTCACGCGGTGGCGCACCGGCAGCATGTTGTGGCCGAAGCGGGCAAAGCTATCGCCTTCAGGACGCAGCACCGGCTGCGAGGCTTCCGGGTAGTTCTCCGCGAAGCCCGCATCCAGGTGCTGCAGCAGCGGGATGTCCAGCCCGTCGAGCCAGACCACCGGCTCGCCGCCATCCGCCACGCACGGGTTGCCGTGGTCATGCCAGGTCCACGATGGCGTGATGATGAAATCGCCCGGATGCATGGTGGTGCGCTCGCCGTTGACGGCGGTCCAGGCGCCACTGCCTTCCACGATAAAGCGCAGCGCGGACTGGGTATGGCGATGGCTGGGAGCGATCTCGCCAGGCAGGATCAACTGCAGGCCGGCATAGAGCGTGGAGGTGATGCTGGACTTCCCGGGCAGGCCGGGATTCTCCAGCACCAGCACGCGGCGCACGGCTTCTTCGGCGCTGATGACCTCGCCCGCCTGCATCACCAGCGGACGGATCTCGGCGTACTTCCAGATCGCCGGCTGCGCTTGCGGGCGGGGCTCGCGCGGGACCAGCGCGTGCAGCGATTCCCACAGGGGCGCCATCTGGTTGCGGCCGATGCGGCCGTAATAAGCGGAACGGTCTGCGCTCTTCTTTGCGTCTGGCATGGTTTTGTCTCCGATTCATCGCCCGGTCGGGGCGCTGAGCAGCCGCTGTGGGCTGCGAGGTGCGATGGAAGATTTATACGCCCGGAGATATACCTTGTAAAATGATGAATTCCTCTTATCCATATAGATATGGATATAGCTCAAAGGGAATACCCTGATGGATTGGACCCAGCGGCTCCGGCTGCGCAACTTGCAGATGCTGCTTAGCCTGGCGCAGACCGGAAACATGAGCCAGACGGCCACGGCGCTCAGCACCACGCAGCCCGCCTTGTCGAAGTGGCTCAAGGAACTCGAAGACGACATCGGGCTGCCGCTGTTCGAGCGCCACGCGCGCGGCCTGCGGCCAACGCCCTATGGCGAATCGATGATTGCCCACGCCAGGCGCATCGAGGCGCACCTGGACACCGCCCGCGACGACATGCAGGCCATGCGCGAAGGCGGCAGCGGGCTGGTGGTGATCGGCACCTCCGGCGCGTCGGCCGCCGATACCGTGCCGCTCGCCGTCACCTCGCTGCTGCAGCGCCTGCCGAAAGCCCATGTCCGGCTGGTGGAAAGCACGATGAACCTGCTGATGGCGCAACTGGCCCGGGGCGAGGTCGACATCGTGGTGGGCCGCTCCGCCCCGGAACTGCAGGACGGGCAGATGCGGGCCGAGGCGCTCTACATGGAGCCGATCCACTTCGTCACGCGCCCGCGGCATCCGCTCTTTGAGCTGGCCGGGCCGGGCTGGAGCGACCTGCAGGCATACCGGTGGATCGTCTGGCCGCGCGGCACGCCCATCCGCAATACGCTGGAGTCGGCGCTGAACGCGGCAGGCGAGAGCATGCCGGCCGATTGCGTGGAGTCGAACTCGGTCATCCTCAACCTGACCTTGCTCAACCACAGCAATATGATCGGCGTGGCCTCGCACCGGACCGCGCGGCGCCTGGAGCATCTTGGCGCCCTGCGCATCCTGCCGCTGCGGCTGGCGGGCTTTGGCTCGGTATCCATGTACTGGCGCGACGACGGCTTTGGCCGTATCGCGGTCAGCGCCGCGCTGGATGCCCTGCGGCGCGCGGCGGTGCGCTCGGTCGATGAAATCCCCGGCGACACGGACGGATGACGCCAGCCCGCGTGCCTTACCTGCAAGCCTCCAGTTGCCAGTCTCCGCCTTGCCACGCCACCAAGTGGGTCAGGCCCAGCGCGTCGAGGAAGCGCCGGTCGTGCGACGCCACCAGGATCGCGCCAGGATAGGCGCTCAAGGCCTGCTCCAGCGCGCGCACCGAATCGAGGTCGAGGTGATTGGTGGGCTCATCGAGCAAGAGCATCTGGGCAGGCTGCGCGGCCCACAAGGCGCAGGCAAGGGCCGCCTTCAGGCGCTCTCCCCCGCTCAGTACGCCGGAAGGCTGTCGCACCAGCTCCGCGCCAAGGCCGAGCAACGACAGATGGCTGCGCAGCACGCCCTCCTGCAAGGGGCTGTCCAACTCGCGCAGCCGCTCCAGTACGGACACGTCCGGCGGCAATAGCGATGCCGCCTGCTGGTCGAGCCAGGCACTGGGGACGCCCGCCGCGCAAGTCCCGGAAACCGGGTACTCGATGCCGGCCAGCAGCTTGAGCAACGTCGTTTTGCCGCAGCCATTCGGCCCGGTCACGGCAACCCGCACCGGCCCCGACAGCGTCAGCTTGAGCGGCTTTGCGCCCGCCGGAAACGGCGGGATCGCGTCTTCCACGTGCACCACGCGCTTGCCCGCGGCGACTACCGCTGCCGGCAGCATCAGCGCCACCGGCGGGCCAGGCTCGATGCGCTGCGCGGCTTGCCGTACAGCGTCGTCCAGCGTTGCGCGGGCTTCCTGCTGGCGCCGCTGCTCGCGCCCGGAAAAAGCCTGCGCGCCATCCTTGAGCCGGCTGAGGTAGATGCCGGGCAGGTTGGCCGTCTTGCCCGCGCGGTCATTGCGCGCGGCACGGCGCTGATGGGCATCGTGCTGGCGCCGCAAGTCGCGCAAGGCCGAGCTGCGGCTGGTCCGCGCGTGATCCAGCGCGGCTTGCGCGGCTGCGGCCTCGGCGTCCCGCTGCGCCGCGTACAGCGTGTAGTTGCCGCCGTAGTGGCGCAGGCCATCCGGCGTCAGCGCGACGATGTGATCCATTTCCTCCAGCAACTCGCGGTCGTGGCTGACCACCACCAGGCCGCCGCGCCATTGCCGCAACTGAGCGCGCAGCCATTGCCGGGCGACGAGGTCAAGGTGATTGCTGGGCTCATCGAGTACCAGTGCATCGGCCCCGGAAAGAAAGGCCCCCACCAGCGCCACGCGCGTGAGCTCGCCGCCGCTGAGGCTGCTGGCGAGCCGCTCCGGCGCCAGGTGGCCCAGGCCGGCCGCCTCGCAAGCTTGCCGCAGCTGGTCGCGCAGGTCCCACCGCCCTTCCAGCAGGTCGAAGTCCGCGCCCTGCGCCTCGCCTCGCTCCACCCGGGCGATCGCATTGAAGGCCGGCGTCAGCCCCGCCACATCCGCCAGCGTCGCGCCTGGCGCCGGCCTTGCGTCTTGCGGCACATAGGCCACGGTGGCATTCCTGACAATGCGCCCGGTATCCGGCTTGACCAGTCCTGCCAGCAGCTTTGCCAGCACGCTCTTGCCGGTGCCGTTGCGGCCAACCAGGCCGATGCGCTCGGGCTGGAAGGTGTCGCTCAGGTCGTCCAGCAGCACCCGCCCATCGGGCAGCGCCACGGTAACGTGGCGCAGGGATAGCCAGAACGCCGGCTGCGAACCTGAGTGGGAATCCAAGGGGGTGGCACCAGAAATGCCGCCGGACGGCGGCGCGGAGAAAACCGCGAACGGAATCGATGTGAAGTCAGCCATGCAAGCTCCAGACAAGACAGGTAGCGCGCCTGGAACCCGAGGGCTCGACAGACGCGAACAGTATTGAAGTGGGCTTACAGGATCATTTTGCGTTGACTCGGTAGATACGGGTGATGTGACCGGTCAGGCCCCGGCCGAGTTCCGTTCGGTGCGGCGAGCCTGCTCCGACGGCGGTAAATCCCACTACGTTAACAGCACTTTTTGCAGGGCCACGGTGCTTGCGTACGGCATCCGCGCCGGGGCCAACCCGGCCGACTGGCTCGGCACGATGTCCGCCATTCCGCTCTTGGCGCTGCGGTTCCAGGCCTGGGACGGGCACGATCTGCATTGACGTTGCGGATGGGTCATGGGCGGTCTCTACTTCATAGACAACGCATCACTAAATTTCCGTACATGGAAACTATGTAGTTTTGTGATCGTCATTTTCGATTATTTCCATAAAGAGAAACTATATTGACTTCAGGGAGTGCCACCCTTAAAGTTTCCACATACGGAAACAACAAACCAAATTCTCCCTTGCCGGATACTTGTTTCCATATATGGAAACAATATTTCACGTACCGAAGGAGAGCCAAAGCGTATGTCCCGCCAGTTGCAAGCTTCGCTTCCGTTCGTTCAGCCGCGGATCGCCTCCCTTGACGAACTCGGCGCCCTCGTGCGCAACCGTCGTCTCAAGCAACAGCTTCGCATCGACGATGCGGCGAGTTTTTGTGGTGTATCGGCGAATCTGTTGTCGCGGCTGGAGAATGGCCGCCCCGTCCAGACCGACAAGCTTCTGCTTGTCCTTGCTGGGCTGGGATTGAGCATGATCCTGTGGCCCAAGGCGGCCGTCGCGGAGATCGCGCTTCCCGACGCTCCCCCCGAGAGTGCCTGATGACCACCCATCCGCTCTCTGTCTTCGATGGGGACGAGTTGGTGGGGACGGTCCACTACGACCCTCTCGCCGACAGTTTCTCGTTTGCGTACGACGAAGCCTGGCGGTCCGCCCCGCATCGCTACGCCCTGTCGCCGGCCATCCCGTTCGATACGCCAGCGAATTCCGCCAGCATCAGGCGCTTTATCGAGAACCTCCTTCCCGAAGGGCGGGCGCTGGACATCGCTTCGGCCTATGGGCAAGTCTCAAAGAACAACGTCTACGGCCTGATTCGACAGCTTGGGGGAGAAACCACGGGGGCGCTGAGCTTTCGTGCCGATGCCCCACCGCCGGTGGAAGTGCCTCGGCTACGCGAGATATCCACCGATGAGCTGAACTTGCGCATCCGCGATCGGGAACAGGTTCCTTTTTCTGTCTGGGACGGGCGGGTTCGCTTGTCCATTGCTGGCTACCAGGACAAGCTGGCCGTGTTCATGGATGGGGAGCGGCTATTCCTGGCTGACGGAGCCGGTGTCGCGTCGACGCACATCGTCAAGCCTGAGCCCGCGCAAGCTGCCACTATGTGCATGGTGGCGAATGAGCACTTCTGCATGACACTGGCAGCCCACCTCGGCTTGCCCGTTGCGCCTGTGTCAATGCGCCGTATCCCTAGCCCGATCTTGCTGGTCACGCGCTTCGACCGCGTGAAGGAAAATGGTGCTGTCAGGCGCTTGCATATTGTCGATGCGTGCCAGGCGCTGGATCTCCCCGTGAGCTACAAATACGAGCGGAATTTCGGCGCCACCAAGGACGTTGCCACAATTCGCGACGGCGTCAGCTTTGAGCGCTTGTTTTCATTGCGGGACAAGACGGTCGACCAGGCGATCGCCCAGCGCACGATGCTGCAATGGGCGATTTTCCAGCTCCTGATCGGCAACAGCGATGCGCACGGCAAGAACTTCTCATTCTTTTGCACGCAAGCCGGCCTGCGCCCAACGCCGTTCTACGACCTGGTCTCGGTGGTCCAGTACGACCAGTTCGTGCACGATCTAGCGATGGCCGTCGGCGATGAGTTCGACATGGCGAAGCTAACGCCGTTTGCACTAGCGGATTTCATGTCTCGCATCGGCATCCGCCGGCCCACGGCGGTCCGGATCATGACAAGCCTGGCGCGAGCCGCTGCCACCCATGCCGCCAGACAGGCCGAGGATGCCGTCTATGTCGGGGAAGAACGTGAGATAGTGCGCGCGATCGCTGCGCTGGTCCAGCGCCAGGCGGGCATTCTCGTCGGCATGGCTGCGCAGATCCTGGCGGTTGACGCCGCCCTGCTTTAACCTCGACCAACACCCTGCACGGCCCTCCCCATCACCCAGCCGCCCGCCGGCTCGACAAATGCCGTCCCGCATCCGGCGTGAGCCGGACATAGCCGATCAACGACACCAGCGTCAGCACGCCCGCGAAGAGAAACGCCCAGCGAAAATCGCCGAGCGTAAAGTGCGGCGCGTCACTGGCCTCGCCGCGCAGCGATGCGGCAATCCTCAGCGACAGCGAGCCAAACGCAATGCCAAGGCCGATCGACATCTGCTGGGCAGCATTCCATAGCGTATTGGCGCTGCTCATCTGCTTTTGCGGGATATCGGCGTAGGCCAGCGTGGCAAGCGTGGAGAACTGCATCGAGCGCGTCACGCCGTAGATAAACACCACGAACAGCACGATGGCGAGCGGCGTCTCGGGCGTGAGGAACCCGCACGCGACGATGAACACGCTGGCGAAGGCCACATCGACGATCGCGGTAGCGCGAAAGCCGTAGTGCTGCAGCACGCGCGTGGTCAGCGCCTTCATGCCGAGGTTGCCGAGCGCGCTGGCGAGCAGCAACAGCCCGGAGCGGAACGCGGACAGCCCGAAGCCGACCTGGAACAGCAACGGCATCAGGTACGGCACCGCGCCGATGCCGATGCGGGTGACGGATCCGGTGATCACCGTGACCGAGAACGTCGGCACCCGCAGCGTCGTGAAATCGAGCAGCGGATGCTCGCGCCCCGCGGCGTGGCGCACGGCGAGCACGCCCAGGGCGAGGCCGGCGGCCACAAAGGCGCCCGCCGTCGCCAGGCTGGAGCCTTGCTGGCTTGCCAATTCCGTGCCGTACAGCACGAAGGTGAGCGTGGCGCCGCTGAGCAGGAAGCCAACGATATCGAGCGGCCTGGGCTCGCTCGCGCGCTCATTGCGGATCATCATGAAGGTGGCGATCAGCGCGGCAATGCCGAATGGCACGTTGAGCAGGAAGATCCAGCGCCAGGAGGCGTAGGTGGTGATGAACCCGCCGATCGGCGGCCCGACCACGGGCGCCACGATGGCGGGCCAGGTGATGGTGGAAATGGCCTTGATCAGTTGGCGCTTGTCGGTGTTGCGCACGACGATCAGCCGGCCGACCGGCACCATCATCGCGCCGCCAATGCCCTGCAACACGCGCGCCGCGGTGAACTCGAACAATCCGTTCGATGCGCCGCACAGCACCGAAGCCACCGTGAAGACAACGATCGCGCCGCCGAACACCGTCTTCGATCCGAAGCGATCGGCGATCCAGCCGCTGATCGGGATAAACACCGCCAGCGCCAGCATGTAGGCCGTCATGCCCAGGCTCAGGTCATTCGGCCCGACCCCGAACGACCGCGCCATCTGCGGCAACGCAGTGGCGAGCACGGTGGTATCGAGGTACTCCATGAAGAAGGTGGCTGCGACGAGATAGGGCAGGAATCTCATCGACGATGACTGGGTTTGCGTGTGGTCCATGGAGCGGCAGGTGCGGGGGATGCGTGTCTGCGCGGCGAAGCGGGTGGACCGCTTTTCGCCGCCGGAAAGCCATTTCAAGCCGGGATGGCAATCATACCGGGCATCGGCAATACACGTTTGCGCCGATCGCGGTGTCGGATCAATGCAGGAGCACTACGAAATCGCGGCAGCCGTCATGCCGCGCCTGCGCGCGCCGGGTCCTCAGCCTGGCGCTGCGGCACGCGCACCGGGTCGACATGGGTCATCACATTGAGCACGTCCTGAATCTGCATGGCGCTCAGGCGCGCCTCCACGGCAATACGGTGCCCCGCTTCCACCGTCATCGCCCCATCGATCTCCAGATGCACATCGACCAGGATCGCGTCGCCCATCTTGCGGGTCTTCAGGTCATGCAGGCCCCGCACGCCGGGCGTGGCCAGCATGGCCTGCCGGATCGCCTCGATGCTCTGCGCGTCCACGGCGCGGTCCATCAGGTCATGCAGGGCATCCCAGGAAAACTTCCAGCCCATCCTGGTCACCATCAGGCCGACCACCAGCGCGGCCACCGGGTCGAGCATGTGGTAGCCAAGCAGGTTGCCGCCGATGCCCACGGCGACCACCAGCGATGATGCCGCATCCGAGCGCGCGTGCCATGCGTTGGCAACCAGCATGCTGGAGCGCACCCGCTCGGCCACGGCGAGCATGTAGCGGAACAACGATTCCTTTGCCACCAGCGCGCCCAAGGCCACCCAGAGCGCGACACCCTTGACCGGCTGGATCAGCTCGGGATGCTCCAGCTTTTGCACGGCCGACCACAACATGCCGACGCCGACCGCGAGCAGCAGCAGGCCGATCGCCAGCGAGGCGGCGGTCTCGAAGCGCTGGTGGCCGTATTGGTGGTCGGCGTCCGCGCCCTTGCGGCTATGGTGGCTGGCAAACAGCACCACAAAGTCCGAGACCAGATCGGAGAGCGAATGAATCGCATCCGCGATCAACGCCTGCGAGCCAGCCACCACGCCCGCCAGCATCTGCATGCAGGTCAGCAGGATATTCACGGCCACGCTCACCCAGGTGCTGCGCCACGCTGCCTGGGCCCTGGCAGGCGTTTCTACCTCGGCCTCGTCAACGACCTCATCAGCTTGCATCGATTGATGACTCCCGTTGTCCGGTTACCGCGTTGCCGCGCAAAGCGCGGCCGCGTCCCAGCCATTCTAGCCACTCGAACAGCGCCATCCCGGCCAGCATGGCCAGCACAAAGACCGCGCCTTGCCATGCGCCCGCGCCCAGCAGCACCAGCGCGGGCCCCGGGCAGATCCCCGCCAGTCCCCAGCCCACGCCGAACAACAGGCTACCACCGAGCAGGCGCCGGTCAATCCGGCGCGATGCCGGCAGCAGCATGGGCACGCCCAGCAGCGAGACGGCACGCCGCCGGGCGAAGGCGAACGCCACCACGCCCACCGCGATCGCGCCGCCCATCACCAGCGCCAGCGAGGGATCCCAGCGCCCCGCAAGGTCAAGGAATCCAAGCACCTTGCCCGGATTGGCCATGCCGGCCAGGATCAGCCCGAGGCCGAACACGAGGCCACAGGCCAGCGAGATCAACAAGGAAGAAAGCCGGTTCATGTCGCTCCTTATGCGCCCAGCAGGTGCCGTGCGACGAAGACCGTCGCAAAACCGGCCGCCATGAAGGCCGCGGTGGCCGCCAGCGAGCGCGGCGACAGCCGCGACAGCCCGCAGACGCCGTGCCCGCTGGTGCAGCCGGCGCCGTAGCGGGTACCCAGCCCCACCAGCAGGCCGGCCACGACCAGCAGGCCGGCGCCGGCATCGACCCGGCTCTCCGGCAGCGTGCCGAACAGGCGCCACAGCAGCGGCGCCGCCAGCAGGCCAAGCACAAAGGCAATACGCCAGCCAGTTTCTGCGCGCCTGGGCTGCAGCAAGCCTCCGACGATGCCGCTGATGCCCGCGATGCGCCCGTTGAACAGCACGAGCGCGGCGGCGGCCAGGCCAATCAGCAGGCCACCGCCCAGCGCGGACCAGGGCGTGAAATGGGTCCAGTCAATGGTCATTGCCAGTGGCTCCTTCATCCATGGGGCAATACAAGGCGTAGAGTGTTTTGAGCACGGCCAGCACCCGTGCATCGGCAACCGCATAAAAGATCCGCTTGCCGTCGCGCCGGGTGTCGACCAGCCCTTGCGCACGCAGCACGCCGAGTTGTTGCGACAAGGTGGGTTGGTGGATGCCGAGCAGCGCTTCGAGCTCGCCCACCGACAACTCGCCCTGGCTGAGCTGGCAAAGCAGCAGCAGCCGGTCTTCATTGGCGAGAGCGCGCAACATGGCGGTGGCGTCGCCAGCGGCGGCGCGCATCGTGTCCAGGCTCAGGGAAGGAGAAGCCGCTTGCATGGGTTCACCGAAGGCAGGGACGGAAGCCCGGCCTGCTAATCAATATACTGGCAAATATTATATTAAAAAGTATATTGATGCCAGCCGAGGCAGCCCTTCAATGCGACATCAACACCGGAATGTCGGCGTGGCGCATCAGGGTGCGGGTGGTGCCGCCGGTGACCAGCTCAAGCAGCCGGGCGTGCCCATAGCCACCCGCCACCAGCAGATCGGCTTGCAAGTGCCGCACCGCCTCCAGCAGCAGCTGGCCCACCTGGTGGCTGCCTTGCACGGCGTGCATGACGCTGGTGACGCCCTGGCGCGCCAGGTGATCGCGCAGGCCGGCGTGCGCGCCTGGCACATCCGGCATGCCGTGGGTAGCTGAGTGGTCATGCGTGCTTGACGCCGACACCACGGTGACACGCTTGGCCAGGCGCAGCAGGGGCATCGCATCCGCCACGGCCCGGGCGGCTTCCCGCCCACCGTCCCATGCGATGGCGACATGCTCGCAGGGCAGATGCCGTACGCCCGGTGGTACCAGCAGCACCGGCCGGCCGGTGTTGAGCAACACATATTCCGGGGTCTGTGCCACCAGCACGGGGATGGATTCCGGCCCGGGCAAGCGGGCCAGGACAACCAGGTCCGCCACGCGCCCTTGCTGGACCAGCGCCCAGCCCACGTCGTCCTCGATGACCCGGTGGGTGAAGCCCACGCCGGGCGCCGCTTCGCACATGGCCCGATGGAATGCGGCACTGGCTTCGGCGCCCTGCGCCAGCAACTGGCGCCGGGCCAGCTCCGCGTAGTATCCCGCCTCGTCGCCCGCGCCCCGGAACGGCTCCAGCCGCATGCCGGTGGCCGTCACACCGATCACATGGCCGGCCGAGCGTTGCGCCAGTTCCGCAGCAAGGTTGACGCGATCCGCACAGCTGGGGTCGGCACCGAGTTCGACCAGCACGGTCTTGAAATCCATGATGTTTTCCCTCCGATCAGGAGACCCCAGCGCACGGTTGCAGCCGTTTTTTGGACTCTACTCCGTGCGCGGGGCAGCGCAAGCGGGCAATGCGGGCATATTGCGGCAGATCAATGTCGACCGTGCCCTGCGCGGCCGCCGCGCAGGGCTAAGCAAGCGGCGGCGGCTCGATCTGGCTGGGCATGGGCGCCAGCGCACGGATCAGCATGATGCTCATATCGGTGAACGCCAGCGTGCAGCTGGCCAGCGTGCCCCGCCAGTGCGCATCGGCCAGCGTCAGGTTCTCCCACACCTCGACCGGATGCTCGGGCGGCACGCCCTGCGCCACCAGCCAGGCGGCGATATCGCCGGGCATGAAATCCCACGGGCGCGGAATCACGATGGCATTGCGCTGGTCCGCCAGCACATGCACCAGATGGCGCTTGAACGGTTCGAGGTCGCCGCGCCGGTGAAAGGTCAGGAAGGTGGTCTCGTCAAAGCAAACCTTGCCGCGCGCGGCCAGCACCTGGGCGGAAGAGATGCCGGGCACGGTATCCACCGGATGGACGCATGCCCGCTCGACCCGCTCCAGGTACTGGAAGCCACTGAAATGCATGTCGCCCATGAACAGCACCACGCAGCGCCGGCCGCCATGGTGCTCGGCGGCAACCCAGCCAAGCCGCTCCACCTGGTCCTGGTATCCCATGGTGACGACCTGGGTAGCCGGCGGCACCAGCGGGCGGATGACGTCGATGACCGCGTCGAAGCCGGCCACGATGTCGGCGCCACGGATCAGCTCCGCCACGCCGAGGGTCAGGAAGTCGAGGTGCCCGGGGCCAACGCCGGCGCAGATGATCATGAAGAGTCCCGGTTCGAGCGGTGCGATGGGGACGGCGCGTGCATCGCCCCGTCAAGACAGGGCGCAATTATGCCAAGCGGTCGGACCACGAAGCCTGCGCCGGGGGACGCCTCGCGCAAAAAAAGACTTCAGGATCCGGTCCTGAATGCCGATAGCTGCATCAGAGCCGAGTCAATGTCCCGCGAGCCCTTCCGGGCAAGGCAGGCATTCTCGGTCGTTAGCGACGTTTACCTCACTCATGCCAGACAGAGACAAAGCGCTCAGCATAGCCGACCCTCATCAGTTGTTCCGCAACTCGCTCGAGCAAGCCACCGACGCCGTCTTCGTCCTGAACGCGGACAACAAGGTGATCTTCCTGAACGCTGCTGCGGAGGCCCTCTATGGCGCATCCCGAACGCAAGTCTTCGGCATGAACATGGAGGCGCTCGTGCAAATGCTGCCGGATACCGACGCCGAGCGTGCCCAGCCCCTGCCCGCCGTCCAGATCCTGAGGCCGGATGGCGAGCTTCGCTTTGGCCATGTCGCGGAATCCAGCACCCGCCTGGGCGACGTCACGCTGCGCACGCTGCTGGTGAAGGTGCCCAGCCACCACGATGCCAGCCGCGACGATCACCCGCTGCTCTCCGTCATTGCCGACGAGATCGACAGCGCTGTGCTGGTGGTCGATGCCGACTGGCACATCGTGTACGCCAACGCCGGGCTCACGCGCATGCTGGGCTACAAGCCCTGCGAGCTAAAGGGGAAGACGCCGCGCGAGATATTGGCCGGCGAGTTCACCGATCCCGGCGTGATGCAACGCCTGCATGCCCAGCGCTCATCCCCGGGCGGCGAGCGCCACGAGGCGCTGGTGTATGCGCGCAACGGTAGCCCTCTCTGGGTCTGCGCCACCGTACGCCACCTGGTCAGCGCTACCGGCGACCGGCACCACGGCATCGTCATCCTCACCGACATCACCCAGCAGCGGACCTACGAGATGCTGCAGCGAAAGGTGCTGCAAGCCATGGTGATGGAGCAGCCGCTGCCCGCCGTGATGGAGCTGATCTGCCTGGAAGTGCAACGCGTTGCACCGTCCGTGATCGCGTCCGTGCTGCGCGTGGACGCCGATGGCCGCATGCATCCGCTCGCCGCGCCCGACTTGCCGCCGGAATATTCGGCGGCGCTGGACGGCGTGATCATGGGACCATCCGTGGGTTCCTGCGGCACGGCGGCCTGGCTGGGCGAGCCGGTGATTGTCAGCGATATCGCCAACGATCCGCTATGGGCGGATTTTCGCGATCTCGCCCTGCCCCTTGGCCTCGCAGCATGCTGGTCCTATCCGATCAAGGCGAGCGATGGCCGCGTGCTTGCCACGCTGGCCTTCTACTGCCGCACCGTCCGCCAGCCCGATGCCTTCCACCAGCAACTGGCCGAGGTATGCGCCTCGCTATGCAAGCTCGCGTTCGAGCGCGAGGAAGCGGCGGAGCGGATCCTGCAACTCGACCACTACGACTCACTGACCGGCCTGCCCAACCGCAGCCTGTTGCAGATGCAGGCCGGCACCCTGTTGCTCGCGGCGCGCTCGGCGGGCACCACGCTCAGCGTGCTGTTCGTCGACCTGGACCGCTTCAAGCATATCAACGACTCGCTCGGCCACGTCGGCGGCGACAAGCTGCTGCGCGAGGTTGCGCAACGCCTTAGCGCGCACGCCGGGGACACCGCGCTGGTGGCGCGGCTGTCGGGCGACGAATTCGCGCTGGTGCTGCCTGACAGCGACCGCGCCCAGACCATTGCGGCGGGCAAGCGCATTCTGGCCGCGCTGCGCCAGCCGCTGCGCATCGACCACGCCAGCATTGCACCCTCGGCCAGCATCGGCATCAGCATGTTCCCGGCCGACGGCGATGCGCTTGACTACCTGCTGCACTGCGCCGAGATGGCCATGTACGACGCCAAGGCTGCGGGGCGCAACCTGTTCCGCTTCTTCAGCATCGAGATGAACTGGGCCGCGCAGGAACGCCTTGCGCTGGAGTCCGCACTGCGCGACGCCCTGCTCGCCGAGGAGCTTCATCTCAACTTCCAGCCCCAGGTGTTCCTGCGCGACGGGCGCCTCTACGGCCTGGAAGTGCTGGTCCGCTGGCACCACCCGCACTTTGGGACGGTGCCGCCCGACCGCTTCGTGCCGCTGGCCGAAGACAGCGGCCTGATCGGCACGCTGGATCGCTGGGTGCTGGAGCAATCGTGCGCGCAGCTAGCTGCCTGGCGCCGGGAAGGCCTGTCCGTACCCACGATCTCCGTCAATATCTCGCCCGCCAGCTTCCGCGACCCGGGCCTGCCGGCGCAAGTGGCCGAGACCCTGTCCCGCCATGGGCTGCCCGCGCAAGCGCTGGTTCTGGAAATGACCGAAGGGCTGCTGATGGAGGACGACGCCGGGCTGGCAGCCACTGTCGCTGCCATCCACGCGCAGGGCGTGCGCTTGTCCATGGACGACTTCGGCACGGGATATTCCAGCCTGGGCTATCTCAGGCAGTTGCCCGTGCACCAGCTCAAGCTGGACAAGAGCTTTGTGATCGACCTGGAAAGCGATGCCGCCGCCCGCGAACTGGCCAGCGCCGTCATCCGCATCGGCGACAGCTTGAAGCTCGCCGTGATCGCCGAAGGCGTGGAAAACGAAGCCCAGCGGCGCTTCCTGCTGTCGCAGGGATGCCATATGGGGCAAGGCTATCTGTTCTCGCGCCCGCTGGATGCCGTGGCGGTGGCGAAATGGATCGCCGCGCCGCGGGGGGGTGAGCGGGAGCCGGCGGAGCATGGAGAGCGGCATTCCCGGCGTTGAAGGGAAAAGCGGGGCAGCGCCCCGCTCTCGCGTCGCCTACCTGGCGGCGGCGCGCTTTTCCAGCAGCGGCTGGGCGACGCCCTGCACGCCCACCAGCCCGAGCACCGTGGTCAACCCGACTTGGGCGCCTTGCCAGGCGTTGGTCGGGTCGTACCACTCATCGCGGGCATGGAAGCCTCCGGTCTTGCCGCCGCTGCCGATGATGATGGCGGGAATGCCGAGCGCCATCGGCACGTTGGCGTCGGTGCTGCCGCCGCGCAGGCTGGGCGTGCCCTTGCCATAGCCCTTGATGGCGCGCACCGCCGCCTGCACGATGATGGCGTCCGGCGGCGTATGGCCCGCCGGACGGTCGCCGATCTGCTTGACCTGGTAGGTGATCTGGCTGGCGGCGTCGGCCGGATGCCAGCGGCGGTTTTCCTCGGCAACCCCGGCCTCGATGGCCGCCATGATCTGCTTTTCGGTTTCCAGCAGCGATGGCGTGGCGTTGGAGCGGATATCCACCGCCATGCGTGCATCGCCCGCAATCGCGTTGACTGACGTGCCGCCGCCCACCGTGCCCACCGTGAACGTGGTCTTGGGATCTTCGGGCGGGCGCACGTCGCTCACCTTGGCAATGGCCCGTCCCATCGCGTGGATGGCGCTGGGCAGGCCGAAAGCACCGAAGCTATGGCCGCCCAGGCCGCGGAACGTCACCTCGTAACGATGGCTGCCGGTGCCGAGCGACAGCACCCGGTCACCCACGCCCGGCTCCAGCCCGACCATGCCGTCGATATCCGGGTGGTCGCGGAACACGGCCTTCATGCCGCGCAGGTTGCCCAGCTCTTCCTCGCCCACATTGCCAACGAACACCAGGTCGCCCACGGTGCGCACCTGGTTGTCGTTGAGCACCTTGAGCCATGACAACAGGACCGTCAGCCCGCGCGTGTCATCCGAGATGCCCGGTGCATAGAGCCGGCCGTCGCGCGGCTTGACCGTGACATCGGTGCCTTCCGGAAAGACCGTGTCCAGGTGCGCCGAGATCAGCAGCTTGGGCCCGTTCCCGCTTCCCTTGCGGATGCCGATGGCATTGCCCTCGGCATCGATATGCGCATCGGCAAGGCCAAGCGCCTTGAGCCGGGAGAGGAAATACTCGGCCCGGGCCTTCTCCTTGAACGGCGGCGCGGGGATCTCGGTCAGGGCCTTGAGATCGCCCAGCGAACGCGCGTCATCCGCCTTCACGTCGGCCAGCACCTTCTTGACCAGCGGGGCGGCTTCGAGCGTGGCGTAGGCGCGGTCCACCGCGGGCGATACCGTCGGCACGGGGATGGTCTGCGCTACGGCGTGGCTACCTGTCAGGGCGAGCACCGCGAGCATGAGGGAAAGCGGACGGACCGGGATGGCAACGGATTGGGGACGTGCTTGCATGGTGGGACGATGACTCCGGGAAGGACATGGCGGCATGACGAACGGCACATGCATCGGGCATGGCCGGGCGAAGCCATATTCTGCCAGCGAGGCGGGCAATATTGGGCTGCAAGAGGCATCCATGTGCCGGGCGCGGTAATTGGATTACCATTCGATACATTGGCAAGCAAACCCGTGGCAGTGGCCCCCTTTCCGGCTTGCCCGGCGTCCACGCTTTATCGAGGTTTTACCGAGGGTGATGTGGTAGACGCAACGATTGAGATGTCCAGTCCTCACGGCCTGCAGGGCCGCAGGGCCACACGGCTGACCACCACGGCAAGCCAGTTCGAGTGCAATATCCAACTGAGCAGCAATGACTGCACCGCGGACGCCAAGAATGTGTCCGAGGTCATGCGCTTGTCGGCGCGCGCCGGGCTGCGCTTGCGCATCCAGGCCAGCGGCGCGGACGAGTCGGTGGCGCTGCGCGTGATCTGCGCCTTGCTGACCGACTAAGCGGCCCGCCCGCCCGACAGCGACCATGCCCATCACCTACCTGCGCAACCTCACCGGACGGGTACGCAGCCCGCAGGCCAACCGGCAGCTTGCCGGCTATCTCAGCTTCGTGGCCGGCGCCACCAACGCCGGCGGCTTCCTTGCCGTGCAGCAGTACACCTCCCACATGACGGGCATCGTTTCGGCCATGGCGGACCACCTGGTGCTGGGGCAGGTCGGGCTGATCCTGGAGGGGCTTGGCGCGCTGCTGTCCTTCCTGGCTGGCGCGGCCACTTCCGCCATCCTCATCAACTGGGCACGGCGTGAACACCTGAACAGCGAATATGCCTTGCCCCTGATGCTGGAGGCCATCTTGTTGCTGTGCTTTGGCTTGCTCGGCGGCAACCTTGGCAATCACCAATGGCTGTTCGTGCCCGCCACCGTGATGGTGCTGTGCTTCATCATGGGCCTGCAAAACGCCATGATCACCAAGATTTCCCACGCCGAGATCCGCACCACCCACATCACGGGAATGGTGACCGATATCGGCATCGAGCTCGGCAAGCTGTTCTACTGGAACCTCGCCAGATCCGACGAGGCCGGGCCGCTGGTGCTGGCTAACCGGCCCCGGCTGCGCACGCTGGCCATGCTGGTGGCGCTGTTCTTCTTCGGCGGCGTCGTCGGCGCGCTGGGCTTCAAGCAACTGGGATTCAGCGCCACGCTTGCGCTGGCGGCATTGCTGCTGGTGCTGGCGTTCGTGCCGGTCGTGGACGACGTGCGGGACCACGGCGCGCGGCTGGCCGCCTACGGGCGCAAATGGGCGCGCGAGGTATTGCGCGATGTCCACGCCCTGTGGCTGGCCGCGCGCGACCCGCGCACGCCGTGGTACGCAAAAGCCATGGCCTTGCTGGTAGCGGGCTACGCGCTGTCGCCGATCGACCTGATCCCTGACTTCATTCCGGTGCTGGGCTACCTGGACGACGTCGTGCTGGTACCGCTCGGGGTCATGCTGGCCATCCGGATGATCCCGCCGGACCTCATGCGCGAGTACCGGGCCGCCGCCGTTGCGGCCGGGCAACGCCCGAGCAGCCGCGTGGCGGCGGCGGTGATCATCGCGCTGTGGATAGGCGGCGCCGTTGTGATGGCTGCGCTGCTTGCGCGCCATATTTCGTGGCTCGCAAGCAACTGATTTGCCGCTCCAGGCCCTGAAGGTACGCGCGGACACATTGGTTTGCATTTGGCTCGGCCGGCGCTACCTACAATCAAATCGTCGGGAGGCACATCCCGCCCATCACCGAGCCAGCAACGCATCATGCAGGACCAAGCCTTACCCCCCACCGTGACCTGCCTGCAGGGCCTGCGCGATCTTGCGGCCCTGCTCACCGCAGGCTCCCTGCTCCAGTCCGCCACATTGCAGGTCATCGCCGAGTACGAACGGCACGCCCGCACCTCCGAAGACGAGTACTGGGCCCGACGACATGGCTGGGATTAGGCTCGCCCCGGCAGCGCTGCCGCTCAGTGCTTGCATGCCAGCGGTGAACGCACGCCGCCGTCGCGCACAAGCGGCAGGATGGTAGGCGCCAGCGATTTCAGCAATTGCACGGACAGCGCGCTGGTGAAGGCGTAGCGCGCGGCATAGGGCTCTTGCACATACGCCGTGACGTTGCCGAAGTAGCGGTCGCCAAGGAAGAACACGAAAGTGGCGGAGCGGCTGACCACACGCGACGAAATCAGCCGGCCGCCCGGCCCGTAGACTTCGTAGCGATGATCGCCCGTGCCGGTCTTGCCGCCGGCCACGATGCCGCTGCCGCCCAGCGCGGACTTCAGCGATCCCGCCGTGCCCGAATCCACCACGCCGATCAGCGCGGCGCGCACCACCTCGGTGATATCCTCGCTCAGCAATTGCGTGCCCTTCTGCCCCAACCCGAAATCGGTCGCGTACGGCGTGCCCGCCGCAAAATCCAGGCTGCGCAGCGCCGTGGCCTGCTGGCGCACGCCATTGCCCTGCACGATGCCGACCAGCTCGGCCAGCGCAGCCGGCCGGTCCCCCGCCGCGCCGATCGCCGAGGCATAGGACGCCGTGATCGCGCTGAACGGATAGCCCAGGCGCTGCCACCGGCGGGCAATCTCGACAAAGGCCTGGCGCTCCAGCTGGCTGCGGATGCGGCGCGTCTGCCCGCCGGGATGACGGGTCTTGAACAGCCAGGCGTACACCTCCTGGCGTTGCGCGGTGCTGTCGCGCAAGACTTCATCCAGGCTGGCACCAGGCCGCTGGCGCAGGTAGTTCAGCAGCCATAGCTCAAGTGGGTGCACCCGCGCCAGGTAGCCCCGGTCATTGAGCGAAAAACTGGTCGGTCCGTATTTGCTGTACAGCTTGGCCAGCTTCTCATCGGTCAGCCCCGCCTTGGGCAGGGTGGCAAGCATGATCTTGTTGAACTGCGCCGGATCGATGTCGGGATCGATGCTTCGCAGCGTCACCGCCAGCCCCACCGGAGAGAAGTGGCGGTTCTGGAGCACGCGCCTGGCCGCTTCCTGCTGGGTCATGCCGCGATATTTCCCGTAGAAGGCACGCAGGTAGTCGCTGCCCTCCTTGTCGGCAAACCGCACCAGGTAAGCGCGGCGCTGCGGCGCTGCCGGATTGTTCAGCCATTCGTCGGCATCGGGGTGCAGGCGATAGGTTTCATAGCGCACGATATCCCGCATCAGGCGGATATAGACCAGGTTCACCGAGTGCTCGAACCCTTCGCGCACGGTCATGATCTTCATGTTTTCCCAGCGCTCGAAATTGGTGAACGTCTGCAGCCCGCCCCCGGTAAAGAACGCTTCTCCCGCGTTGCCGGAATAGCGGCGCAGCATGGCGGCATCCAGGATGGCGCGCCGGCTCTTGTCGGGCGCGGTGAGCAGGTAGCTCACCACCCACTGGGTCAGCGCATCCAGCTTGGCCGGCTTGATTTCGCGCAGCTCGGCGGCGGACATGCCGGCATATTTCTCGTGGAGCTCGGAGATGATTTCCAGGTAGGTCACCAGCGTGCGCAGCTTGGCGGTGGAGCCAAGGTTCAGCCGCGCCCCGCGGTTCAGGTCGAACGGCAGGTCCAGGTTGTCCGCCTGCACGCGCAGCAGGTTGGCGCCGTCGACCTTCTCGTAGAGCGTGAAGCTGATCGCCAGCTTGGCCGGGTCGTCGCCCTCACGCAGCAGGTTGTGGCCATACATCCCGAAGCCATGCGCGCCGTCACGCGTGCCCGCCCGCAACAGCGCCTCGGTGACCACCCGTTGCAGGCCGGTGTTGATGGTGCTGTGGGCCGTCAGGTCGAGCCGGTCCAGCTCGTAGCTGCTGCCCAGGTCGAGATAGCGCAGCAAATCGGTGCGCACCCCGCTGATAGCCTTGCGCGAGATAAATGACACCTCCGGCCGGTCCATCGCCGGAGGGGCCAGCGTCAAGGACTGGGCCAGCGAAGCGTCGCGCAGCCAGGGCGGGATGGCGCCCGCGGCCGACAGCAAGCGGATGTAGCTGTCGGTCAGCTCCGCCAGCGTGGCGGTATCGCGGCGCAGGAAGTGCGATGGCCCGCGCTGCGCAATGATCAGCGAGAGCGCTTCTTTGAACACCCGCGCCTGCCGCTGGCCGAGCTCGCCCTCGCCCTGGCCCGCGCCGGGTCCCGGCCCGGCGGCGTTCGCCAGCAAGCGGTTGGCCTCGTCGAAGTCCTGCCCGTACCAGGCCCACAGGCCGTCGCCCAGCCCGTTGACCTCGCCCACGCCGGCCCGGGCCGAGAGCGGCACGGTGTTGAGGTAATCGAGCAGGATGCGCTCCCTGGCGGCCACGGTGTTCGGGCCGTCCAGGTAGGCGCGCATCGATGCGCTGGCCATCTGCCGCAGCTTTTCCTTGGGCGAACTGGTGCGGCCCGAGCGCGAATGCCGGTATTTCTCGATCTGGGTAGCGAGCGTGCTGCCCCCGGCGGCGTCGTGTTTCTCGTTGAAGAAATGCACACCCTGATCCAATGCGGCGCGCGTGAAGCGCCGCACGTCCAGCGCGGGATTGCGCGTGGGGAATTCGGGATCGAGCAGATCGCGGTTCTCGATATAGAGCAGCGCGCTCACGAGGAGGGTCGGAATTTCCTGGAAGCTGGCGTAGGTACGGGGCGGCGTGCGCCTGGCGCCAAATGGCACGTCATTGCAGTCGAGCAAGTCCAGGCCGGCCTGGGTCTTTTCGTGATAGGGCGCGAACAGGCCGGAGTCCGTCAGCTCAAGCATGCGGTCGGACCACTGCGCCTGGCGTTCGCGCCGAAAGCCCCGCGCTTCCAGCAACTCGGTGAACTGCGGCATCCGGCTATAGCCGAAGCGCAGGTCATAGGGGCCGTCATCCGGAAAGCGGATGCGCTTGCTCGGGCCGTCCTTTACCGCGAAGGCAACGTCCTTCGCCCGCCCAGCGAAGTAGCGCGCCTGCATCCGCGAGGTGGCCAGTTCCTCGGCAACCACGGCGCAAAGGACGTATGCGCCCCCCACAAGCAGCGCCAATACGAGGAGCTTGGGCCAGACACGTCGACGCACGATTCAGGTCCGTTTGCGAGGAAACCGGGGCTTTTCCCGGCGCTTCGGCCAATGCCGGGCGCCTGCTGGCAACGATGGCACTATTCCGCCACTCTCGTCACAACGTATACCCTAGTCTAATGGGGCCTAACGCACAAAGTGCGCGTGCGGCATCCCGGCGTTTCCGGCTATTCCCCGTCATTTCCCGTCATTTCCTGCCGCGCGCCGCCGCTCCCGGCCCGCCAATACCCGGAACGCCGCGATGGCCTGGTTGGGCTGGCGCGCCTGGTCCTCCAGCGACGCGGCGGCGGCAGCGGCCTCCTCGACCAGCCCCGCCCTCTGCTGGGTGGATTGGTCCATCGACGTCACCGCCTGATTGACCTGCTCGATGCCGCCGCTTTGCTCGACCGAAGCCGCCGCGATCTCGCTCATGATGTCCGGTCGCCCGGCGGATCGCCGCGACCATCTCCTCCATGGTGCTGGCCGCGCGCCCGGCCAAGGCCGTTGCCCAAAGCCACATGCGCCAGCGACTGTCTATCGGTGCAGCGCAACAACAACTTGAGGCCGCGCTGTTTGCTGTGCGCAAGACGGCACCTGGAGATGCTGCTTCGGGCATCTCGATTGATCTTGCGCAAACTTTCATGCATCCGCGCGCCAGCTCGGTCAAGTCCCGGCAAAGCAGTCCGTTAGCCCAGGGATCTCAAACTCCTGTTCCAACCGATGATGAAAAACCTGAGCGTGCGCACTGCCTTGCTGGCAGTCCTTGTGACCTTTGCCTTCATGATCGTGTTCGGCGCGGGCGTCGGCGTGCTCGCGCTGCGCGCCGCGGACCAGGCGACCGGGCGCGTGCAGCAACTGTGCGCCAGCGCCCTGCTGCTCAACGATGCATACAAGGACATGACCCGGGCGCGCTCGGCGCTCGCACGCGCCTATGCCTCGGCCCGTGAAGGCGGCGCCGAAACCAATGCCAGCGCGCTCGATGCCGCCGGCAAATCGCTCAAGCGCTCGGCCGATACGTTGCAGCGCTTCGAGGCCGCGCCCGTGCAGGAAGGCCAGGACGATGCCCAGCGCCGCCAGGTCGTGGATGCCGCGCGCCGGCATGCGGGCACGGTCGAGCGCGCCCTGGCCGCCTTGCGCGCGGGAGACCCTGCCGCCTACGCCGCGATCAACGACAAGGAAATCACCGCCTCCGGTGCCGAGTACTCGGTGGGCGTCGAGCGATTCCAGGAGCAGGCGAGCCAGCTGGCACAGCAAGACACCGCGGAGAGCAGCTCGCGCTACCAAACGGTGGTCAAGCTCGTGGTGGTTGGCATCACTGCCGCGCTGGGCCTGATCGTGGCGGTGCACCTGGGACTGCGTGCGGCCATCGTGGCGCCGCTGGCCGCCGCCGCCGAGCACCTCGACCGCGTGGCGCAGGGCGACCTGAGCCATCCCGCCGCGGCCGCCGGCAATAACGAGGTGGCCCGCGTGCTTGGCGCCGTGGCGCGCATGCAGGCGGCGCTGACGCGCACGGTCAGCCAGGTGCGGGCCAGCTCGGACTCGGTCAACATCGGCGCGCGCGAGATCGCGGCCGGCAATACCGATCTGTCCTCGCGCACCGAGCAGCAATCCGCCTCGCTCGAGCAAACCGCCGCCAGCATGGAGGAACTCACCTCCACGGTGAGCAACAACACGGAAAGCGCGCGCCAGGCCAGCGCGCTGGCCGCCGAAGCGGCGCGGCTGGCCACGCGCGGCGGCGACGACGTGCGCGGTGTGGTCCAGACCATGGGCGACATCAGCAGCAGTTCGCAACGAATCGCCGACATCATCGGCGTGATCGACGGCATTGCCTTCCAGACCAATATCCTGGCGCTCAACGCCGCCGTGGAAGCGGCTCGCGCGGGCGAAGCAGGTCGCGGCTTTGCCGTGGTGGCGGGCGAGGTGCGCGCGCTGGCGCAACGCAGCGCTAACGCGGCGCGGGAAATCAAGTCGCTGATCGACGATTCGGCCAGCAAGGTCCGCGCCGGCAACGCGCTCGTCGCCCAGGCCGGCCAGACCATGAGCGAGACCGTGGATGCCGTGGGCCGCCTGGCGCGGATCATGGAAGACATCTCGTCGGCGTCGCTGGAGCAAAGCGCCGGCATCGTGCAGGTCAGCCAGGCGGTCACGCAGATGGAAGCCGTCACCCAGCAGAACGCGGCGCTGGTGGAGCAGGCCGCCGCTGCGGCCGGATCGCTCGAAGCGCAGGCGCGCCAGCTTGCCGAGGCGGTGGGTGCCTTCCGGCTTGCGCCGGCAGCCTGAGGGACTGCGCCCACCCAAGCCACTATCAAAGCACCTTCAAACCGCCTTCAAGCCACCTTCAAGCCACCTTCAAGCCACCTTCACGCGGCCGTGATGCCGCGCTGCAAGGTGGTCTTGAGCATGGAAAACACCTGCCGCGCCACCGGGTTGGCCGCATTGGGCCGCGCCCACAGGTAGTACGTCACGTCGGGCAGGCGCGGCAACCCGTCCTTGTCCCCCAGCACCCGCATGTCGGCGCCCAGCAGGTCGATGCTGCGCGCCGTGATCCCCAGCCCGGCGCGGATCGCCGCCTTGATGCCGATCAGGCTCGGCGCGAAATACGCCGTGCGCCAGGGCACGCCGGCCTCCTTCAGTGCATCCAGCGCCAGCTTGCGGAACAGGCTGGGTTCGTCGGCCAGGATCAGCGGCACCGTGCTGCCGTGCTCATAAGCAAAATCCGCCGCGCAAACCCAGATCGTGGGCGACGTGCGCAGGACAAGCCCGTCCAGGCTGCTGTCTTCCCGGGTGGAAACGGTCAGGTCGATCTCCCCGCGCCGCAATGATTCCATCAGGAAGGGGCTGCGCCCTACATGGATCTCCAGCCGCAGGGCGGGCGACGCCCGGGCGATATGCGACAGCAGCGGCGGCAGGATGGTGTCGGCCACATCGTGCGGCGCCCCGATGCGCAGCGAGCCAGTGAGGTCGCCCTCGCGCAGCACGCGCAGCGCTTCGTCGTTCAGGTTCAGCAACTGCCGCGCGTATTCCACCAGTTTGTTGCCATGCCGCGTGAGCTGCTTGCCGCGCCCCTGCCGCTCGAACAGCGCCAGCGCCACTTGCTCCTCCAGCCGCTGCATCTGCTGGGTGACGGCGGATTGGGTGCGGTGCAGCCGCTCCGCCGCGGCGGCAAAGGTACCGTGGTCGGCAATGGCCACCAGGGTGCGCAACAGGTCCAGATCGAGATTACGCATTCATTAGACTTGCTTAAGTATTTTCATGGGTGATTAAGTGGTTTCAGGTGCCGGCCTTCATTACAGTGAAACCATGCAAGGTTATGTACCACCCCGCAAACCAAGAACTATCAAGACTCAGCAAGGATTCTAGAGACATGTCGATCGCACAACAACGCCAGGCCGCCGTCGGGGACACGATTCGATCCATCAAGGAAATCGTAGCTAGCGGGGGTGTCACCCGCGAATCGCTGGCCAGCGTGCTGGACCAGGTGGAGCAACTGGCCGCCAGGCCGCAACTGTGGGCGCAGAGCGAATTCGCGCCGCCGGAGGAAGGCGAGCGCCAGGCCCGCTACCTGATCGCCGAAGACCCCGACCAGACCTTCGCGCTGTACCTCAATGTGATGCGCCCCGGCAAGCGCATTCCCCCGCACGACCACACCACCTGGGCCTGCGTGGCCGGCGTGGTGGGCACCGAGTACAACGACGTCTACCTGCGCACCGACGATGGCAGCGAGCCGGGCGTAGGCACGCTGGTGCACTCGCACACGGTGGAAGTAGGCCCGGGCTCGGGCATCGCACTGCTGCCCGACGACATCCACTCGGTCGAGATCCGCGGCGAATCCGTGATCCGCCACCTGCACATGTACGGCCGCGCGCTGGAAACCCTGACCGGGCGCACCGCCTACGACCTCGAGACCGGCCGCTGCCAGGCCATGGGCGTGGGCGTCAAGACGCGCCGCTGACCGGCACCGGGGAGGTGCAGCGCTAACCAGGCCGCACCTCCCGGCTTCTGCCGAAGCCCGAATCCAACGCATTTCCACTTGCCTCCCGCCCGCGTGCGGCCGGGAGGCATGGCCCCCTTTTTGCCTGAACAAACGCATGCCCGCCATCCTGAACACGCCCGACACCCGCTACACCCAAGTCGACCCGGTCACCCTCAAGGGCTGGTTGCATGACCAGGACGAGATCGCCCTGTTCGATATCCGCGAGCATGGCCAGTATGGCGAAGGCCATCCGTTCTATGCGGTGCCGCTCCCTTTTAGCCGGCTGGAGCTCGACATCGGCCGCCTGGCCCCCAACACCTCGGCGCGCATCGTGCTGGCGGACGACGGCGACGGCGTAGCGGTGCGCGCCGCACAGGCCTTGGCCGCCCTCGGCTATACGCGCTTGTTTGTGCTGGACGGCGGCGTGCCGGGCTGGCAGGCCGCAGGCTACGCCGTGTTCGCCGGCGTCAACGTGCCCTCCAAGACGTTCGGCGAACTTGCCGAGCACCACTACGGCACCCCGCGCGTCTCGGCCGCGGAGCTGGCGGCCATGCAGGCCGGTGAGCAGGCGCCGGTGGTGCTCGATGGCCGGCCCGTGTCGGAATTCCGCAAAATGAACATCCCCGGCGCCATCTGCTGCCCCAACGGCGAGCTGGCTTACCGGCTGCGCGACCTGGTGCCGGACCCGGCCACGCCCATCGTGATCAACTGCGCCGGCCGCACGCGCAGCATCATCGGCGCGCAGACCCTGATCAACTTCGGCGTGCCCAATCCCGTGTTCGCACTGGAGAACGGCACCCAGGGCTGGTACCTGAACGACTACAAGCTGGAGCATGGCGGCACGCGGCGCTATCCCGACAGCGCTGCGCCTGCCGGGCTCGATGCCGCCCGGGCCGCCGCGCAGACGATGGCGGTGCGCTTCGCGGTGTTGCACATCGACGCGGCCGAAGCGGGCGCGTGGCTACGGGACCCGTCCCGCACCACCTTCCTGTGCGACGTGCGCACGCCGGAGGAATACGCCGCCGGCTCCGTGCCCGGCGCCCAGAACACGCCCGGCGGCCAGTTGATGCAGGCCACCGACCAATACGTGGGCGTGCGCCGCGCGCGCCTCGTGCTGATCGATGCCGATGGCGTGCGTGCCACCGTGGTGGCGAGCTGGCTGCGCCAGATGGGCCATGACGCCGTGGTGCTCGAAGGCGGGCTTGCGGCCGCGCTTGCCTACGGCCTCGCCGCGCCCTGCGGCCCCGAGGCGCCCTCCCGCGCCTTGCCGGGCATCGATGCTCCCGCGCTCGCGGCAGGCTTGGCCGGACAACAACTGCTGGCGCTCGACGTGCGCGCCAGCATGGCGTATCGCGCCGGCCACGTGCCAGGCAGCCGCTGGTCGATCCGCCCGGTCTTTGCCCGCGACCTCGCCGGCGTGCCGCGCGACACGCCAATCGTGCTCATCGGCGATGACGATCAACCGGGCACGGCCGCGCTGGCCGCCGGCGAACTGGCCGCACTTGGCTACAGCGACGTCAGCCTGCTCGCCGGTGGCGCAGGCGCCTGGCTGGCGGCGGGCCATGCGCTGGCAAGCGATGCCGGAGATGGCGATGCAGCGAGCATCCTGCCCGATGCGCGCTGCATCGATTTCCTGTTCTTCGTCCACGACCGTCACGACGGCAACAAGGAGGCCGCGCGTCGCTACCTGGCGTGGGAGACCAACCTGATTGGCCAGCTCGACGCCCAGGAACTGGCCACTTTCCGCTTTGCCTGATCCGGCCCGATCCGGCCCACACAGCGTTCTTCCAACATGACCCGCCATCAGCGACCGAGCCAGCCATGCACCCACCGCCCGCCCCTCGGGGCGGGCAACGATGCGCATGGCTGGCAAGGCGAGTCGCCAGGCATTGATTCCCATCCGGCTCGACGGTGCAGCGCCAAGGGGACGCCCCGGCATTCCCGGGACACAGGGGCAAGAGGCAGCAACCGGTATGCCAGACCGGCCACCGGGGTCACAAGAAGCCTGCCCAGCCCCCCTTCGCTCTGACATCTCTCAATATACACAGGGGTTTTTCATGTCACGCATCAAGCAAGTACTGACCAGCACCTTCGCCACCGTCGTCACCGTCGCCCTCGCCATGGCCGGCACCCCCGCCAGCGCGCAGCCGCTAGCGCCGGTCGGCGGCTTTCCCTCGCAGCCGCTGCGCTTCGTCTCGCCGTTTCCCGCTGGCGGCGGCAACGATGCCGTCACGCGCATCGTCACCACGCGGCTCGGCGAAGTGCTGGGGCAGACCGCCGTCACCGACAACCGTGGCGGCGCCGGCGGCAATATCGGCACGCGCTTCGTGGCAGAGGCCAAGCCGGATGGCTACACCCTGCTGACCTCGCAGGTGTCCGTCATGGCCGTGAACCCGACGCTGTACAGCGCGCCCGGCTTCGACCCGGTCAAGAACTTCATGCCGGTCACGCAGATCAACGCGGCGCCGCTGGCCATCGTGGTGGCGGCCAACGCGCCCTGGCAGACCTTTGCCGAACTGGCCGCGCAAGCCAAGGCCCAGCCGCAAAAGATCACCTTTGCCACGCCGGGCAACGGCACGCTCTCTCACCTGGTGGGCGTGGTGCTGGACAAGGACAGCGGCATCGCCCTGCAGCACGTGCCCTACAAAGGCGCTGGCCCGGCCATCAATGACCTGCTGGGCGGGCAGGTAAACGTGCTGATCACCTCGACCTCCTCGGTGGCCGGCTTTATCCAGGCCGGCCGCATGCGCGCGCTGGCGGTCACCAGCCCGCGCCGCCTGGGCGTCTTTGCCAAGGTGCCGACGCTGGAGGAGCTGGGCTACCGCAATGCTCGCTTCGAGGACTGGTACGGCGTGTTCGCGCCGGCCGGCACCTCGCCCGAGCGCGTCGCCTACCTGAACCGCGCCATCGTGCAGGTGCTGCAGATGCCCGAGGTGGTGAAGCTGATCAACGAAGGCGGCAGCGACGTGGTGGGCAGCAAGCCGGAGGCATTCGCCGCGCAGCTCAAGGGCGACATCGCGCGCTGGTCGCAAATCGTCAAGCTCTCCGGCGCCCGGGTGGACTGATCCGGGCGCAGCGGATGAAGACGGCATGGCTCTTGCTGCTGCCTGCCACCACAAGTTGTGACACCAGCCGCGCCACCCTGGCGCGGCACCCCACCAGGCCAAGCCATGAAGCACAGCATCCTTACCCACCTCGCGCACGCCGGCCGCACCAGCAACGTGGATGGCGGGCAGCCCGTCAACCCGCCCGTGGTACGCGCCAGCACCGTGTTGTTCGACTCGGTGGCGCAGATGCGCGAGATGCGCTCGCGGCGGGGCAGCGAACGGCTGTTCACCTACGGCGCGCGCGGCAATCCCACGGCGTTTGCGCTGGAAGACATGGTCACCGAGCTGGAGGGCGGCTACCGCACGCGCCTGTTCCCCAGCGGCCTGGCGGCGGCCGCGATGACGCTGCTGGCCTACCTGCGCCCCGGCCAGCATGTGCTGCTGCCCGATTGCGTGTACGAGCCCGTGCGCAAGCTGGCCGAAGGCTTTCTCGCGCAGCACGGCATCGCCGCCAGCTTCTACGCGGCCGACGGCCACGACCTGCAAGCCAGGCTGAGGCGCGAAACCCGCCTGGTGTACGTGGAAGCGCCCGGCTCCCTGGCCTACGAGATGTGCGACTTGCCGGCCATCGCCGACATCGCCCACCGGCACGGCGCGCTGGTAGCGGCCGATAACACCTGGGGCTCCGGCCTGCTGTACCGGCCGCTTGCGCTCGGCGCCGATATCTCCCTGATGGCCGCGACCAAATACCTGTCCGGGCATTCCGACGTGATGATGGGCACGGTCTGCACCCTTGAGGCCGCCTGGCCAGCGCTCGCCACGGTAGCCGACGCCTTCGGCATCACCGTCAGCCCGGACGACGCCTACCTGGTCCAGCGCGGCATGCGCTCCCTCGGCGCGCGCCTGTCCCAGCACGAGCGCGGCGCGCTGGCGGTAGCCGTTTGGCTGCGCACCCGCCCCGAAGTGGCTGAAGTCTTCTGCCCAGCCCTGCCCGGCGACCCCGGCCACGCACTGTGGCAGCGCGACTGCCACGGCACCAACGGCCTGCTGTCGTTCTCGCTGCGCGCCGAGGCACCGGACGCCGCCGAGCGCTTCATCGACAGCCTTGCCCTCTTCGGCATCGGCGCCTCCTGGGGCGGGTTCGAAAGCCTCGCCGTGATCGCAGACATGCGCAGCGCGCGCAGCGTCGCCGACTGGTCCAGGCGCGGCCAGGTGATCCGGCTGCATATCGGACTGGAGGATATCGACGACCTGCTGGCCGATCTGGGGCGGGGGTTCGAGGCGATTGGTGGGGGGCGGGTTGCCGGACGGGCGTTGGAGGCGCACACGGGCTAGTGCCCCGTTCCGTTGTTAACGGATCTATATTTTTTGTAGATGTTGGTATCGACGAACGGGAGATGCCAACATGCGAGTGGGACGACCGAAGCTGGATCTGGTGTTGAGCGAAGACGAGCGGTCTCAACTTGCCTCGATGGCGCGTTCGCGGAGTATCCCGGCGTCGCTGGTTGCGCGGGCACGCATCGTTTTGGGAACAGGACTAGCCCGCTGACGCGGGGGTGTCTCTTTAGGGCGGGGTTTTGATGCTTCTAGCTGCTGTCGCGGCTGGGCGATTTTGATGGTTGATGGGCTGGACGTGTTTTGGCGCTTCTAGCTGCTGT